>DASQTN010000338.1:0-8034 GCA_035641895.1 Chryseolinea sp.
ATAGCGATGCTTGTGAGCATTGTTTGCCGCGCGGCCTTTTCGATTAAGTTGGTCGTAAGCATGGCGAGAAATACACCATACATTCCAAAGATTGCCCCTGACGCGCCAGCGCTAACCGTGAACTCGTGCCAATACAGGCTGTTAACACTACCTGCGATCCCTGTGAGTATATACGCAGCTAAGAAACGCCTTTTGCCTAAGAGGGGCTCCAACTGCATCCCTATATACATCAGTGCATAAAGGTTCATCAATAGGTGAATAATCCCTATGTGGAGAAAGCAGGAAGAAAGCAATCGCCACCATTCTCCTCCTAATGTTGCGGGTCGAAAGTTTGCTCCCCACGCGATAAGACTTTCCGTATCCGGAAGCATAATGTCTACACCGCTCGAAACCATCAGAATGAAAACAACAATATTCAGGTTAATGATAATGGGCGTAATGATATAATCGCCCGAAGGAATAAAAAGTGAAATAAAATCGAGGACTTTGCCCCGCGAAAACTTTGTCGGCTGAGGTGCAAGATGCGTAAGTGGCGATATATCCGTACCTAACTCCTGGTATCGATGGACGACGTCCTCCGGCGAAAGTGTACCGATCGCTTCGTTGAAAGTTTTAAAAAAAACATTAACATTCTTTCTGTTTTTCCCCCAATCTATTAGTTGATTCCCCGTACACTCACTTTTGACGATCAATTTTTGGTGCTCAACGTTCACGTAAATCGCTTCGCCCCACGAATTCATCGAAAACTTAGAATAAGCGACGAAAGCCCGCTGACTTGTAAAACCTATCTTCCAACCCAGCTTCTTCGCAGCTTCAAGGGCTGTGATCAATAATTCCTCGTAGGTTAAGCCATCAAATATTTGCTCCTGGACATGCTTTGGCGATACTCCGAAGGCCATAAAAAAATGATTGGTTCGGTAATGATAATTCGGTAATGATAATAAAGAAATATGTTTAATACCAGTTACATACAAACGGTAACAGCATGTGCGAATGTGGATGTGAGTTTTTTATCCATGAGCGGCACGTGTCTCGCAATTACAGCCTGTAGCAAGAAATGCCGCGTTTGGGCCCTTTAATAGGTGGCGACGCTTCTTGCGAGTCAATGGGATTAGTTTGCACGACGCGCAATGGCGGCGTAAGGCACTAGTAGGCGAAACAATCCCTTTAAGGTAGTTGTGCTGATGGGTATTTAATTCATAACATTCCCAGACAACTTTTCAACGGAAACCGGTCCCGCTATTTGTGATGCTATGTAACTTGCCGATTCGCCAACGCCAAGCAAGGTTCCGGTTTTCTCCGAGGGCATCCACGGTATTCCTGCAAAATACAACCCGGGATATTTCGTCACACCACTTGATTGAATAGGAAATCCATCTTGATCGACCACGGGTAGTTTTATCATGCTATAGTCAAAAGTATATCCAGTTGCCCACACGATCGTGCTCACCCCTTCCCTTTCCAAATCAAGTTCTGTAATGACTTTCTGTGTATAGCCATGCCGTAGGTGTTGCATAGGCTCGGTTGGTACGTCGAGTCCGTGCGCTTCGACATAGCCATCGATCATTTCCGTTACATCACGCTCAAAGTTATCTGTAGTTTCCAGGTTGTCGTATAAGTCGGGTGCTATCAAGATCGTATTGGACTTAGCACCTTGTACATGGCCCAGCAACGTCATACCATTCTGTGCAAACTCATGAAGATTGATGGTGTGTCCGCCGTCCTTTCCTGAGAGATGCGGAATACCGTCAAACTTCCCCATACCAGGCGGAAGTTGCTCTGGAGTCAAATCAAAAAAGCCTGTGATCTCCAACCATTCGATTATATCTTTTCCTCTGTAACGGCGTGGCGCGCGGCCCGCTTTACCGGTACTCAGGAAGACTTTTCTTCCAGAACGCAAAAGTTCTTCGGCTATTTGACAACCGGATTGTCCACTGCCTACAACCAACACTGAGCCTTTGGGAATGGAGCCAGGATTGCGATAATGACTACTATGCAATTGATGTATGTTAGGCGACAGGTTATTTGAAAATCCAGGAATCCTTGCTCGTTGGAAAAAGCCAGTAGCAACGACCACATTTCTTGATTCATAATTACTTGCGTTGGTTTGTGTTTGATACATCCCATTCGCGTCCCGCGTAACTGAAATTACCTCCGTTTTGTAGGTTACCGGTAGGCCAAACGTGATTGCATAATTTTCAAAGAATTCAATGACCTTATGTCGCGGCATGAAGCCATCACGTTCATTGTCACTATTTTTAGCGCCCGGTATTTTAAATGCCCAATTCGGCGTAACAAGCGTAAATGAATCCCAGATTCTGTTCCTCCACACGGTGCCCGGTCTTTCTGTTTGTTCCAGTACGATATGCCTGTGACCTTGGCGAGTGAGGTAATAGCTGGTGGATAAACCAGCCTGACCACCACCAATTATTAACGTATCTATTTCAATTGCCATGGACATAATGTCTATAAAGTTTTCTCATCATCGCCGACGCCTGTAACAACGCCCAGTTGACGCAACAATCCTAATTCGTCCATACTTGGCCAGCACTCAACAACCTTTCCGTCAACTACGCGATCGATATCGATGGAACTGAAGGTGAACTTTCTACCGGTAGGCGGTATACCACGGAAGACTCCCTTGTGGGTGCCGCGCGCCGTCCATCGTGTTACAACTTTGTCTGATTCTGCGATTTGTGAATCAATCGTAAAGTGAATGTCAGGAAATGCGCGCCGCAATGCTGTGTAAAATTGTTTAACACCATCGATGCCGCGTATTTGCTCGTCCGGGTCGGCAAAGTGAATCGTAAAATCAGGAGTGACAAATTCCTCCAGATCGTCATAATTGCCATCATTCCATATTTCCTTGACGGCTCGTCGCATTAGGTCTTTGTTTCGCTCTGCAACATTATTCCCCTCCTTTGCAATGTCAGGCGCAATTTCTTTTTGTGTTTTCATAGCTTTGATTTTTTGAGGTTATAGCAAAACATTCTCAGTAATACCCGAAAATGTTTGGACTTCTTTATGAAGTCAAAAATAGCGCGATAATGTAGGATGGAGCAGACTGAAAAGTTCTAAAACATTGCTATGAAGTCCACATGTGTTTTTCTATTTGGGGAAAGACGTTGCCATCCTTAATTTGCCGGGAGGCACTCCATATCTCTTTTTAAATACGCGGCTAAAGTGTGTCAGGTTTTCAAATCCGCTCTCCAGGCAAATATCATCCAGACTTTCATCCGTTGTTTGAAGCAAATAATAGCTGTATTCGAGCCTTTTTAACATCAGCCACCTCCCTGGGGGTGCCTTATATATTTCAGTAAATTCTCTTTTAAAAGTGGAAAGGCTACGCGCACACATACGGGCAAATTCGTTCAGCGTCAGATTACTGAAAAAATTCATTTCCATGATTTCGCGTATAGAGGGTTTGGCGGTCTTGCACAGTTCAGAGAAGTAACTGTGAAGTTGTTGTTGGCTGTTGCTAGAGAGAATGTTTAGAAGAAGTTCCTCAAACTTCAGCTTTAACAAGGAGGTCGCAGGAGGCGTCGCCTGAATAAAATGTGTGAGCAAAGATTGGAAATAAGTAAGTAACACTTCATCCGCAGTGAGGCGAATCAGAGTATCGCCGTGGTCATAAGCAGATTCTGTAGAAAGGGATACCTGATATTTTTGTGCAACGGCTTTAATAAAATTGTCGGGGACAAAGACGAGTAATTCACAAAAATTTTCGTGAATATTATTATGTGTTATTATACTACCTTTCTTTGCAAAGGCCGAGTCCCCAGGCTTCAAGACATATTTTCCCCTTGGCGTTTGCAATACAGTTTCACCGGTAAGCACGTGTGCAAAGAAATTGTTGTGCCACCAGATATTACTTTTCTTTTCGTCCAAGGGACACTTGAATTCAGCGAAAAGCAAATGATCCACACTAATCGTTTTTGCGAAAGGGCTTTTCTCGATAAATTCCTGAATGTTTATCATGACGCATCGTGGTTAAGCAGCTTGTGCACGATAAATCCGCGAATTGGCTATCGCAGAGACAATGATGGGTCTATAATGCGCGAACCACTGTGCAAAATTAATAAAACTCTTTCATTTGGGCGTAACCAAATGTGCTCCAGGAACAGGTGTTTACTGGACAGAAAAAAAAATTGAATACTAAAACGTTACGAATTGATTACCCCAGCTCTAGTTGCACGAGGCATCCAACAACCTTTTACAATATATCGGTGCGTGTTCAAAATGATCCGCGTGACTTCAACGTAGATAGCAGCAATCGGCTATTCCGATTTCAACGTTTGCGCGGGGTTTGTCAACGCTGCTTTTACACTCTGCACACTCACCGTCAGAAATGCGATCGCCAATGCCGAGAATGCCGCAATGACGAAGATCCATACACTGATTTCAATACGGTATGCAAATGCCTGCAACCATTGCGTCATTAACAGGTAGGCCAACGGAGAAGCTATTCCAATAGCCACCACGACCAATAGTGTAAATTTTCCCGAAAGCAAACCGACGATATTGCCCACCGAGGCACCCAGTATTTTTCGTATTCCGATTTCTTTTATTCGCTGCTGCACTATAAATGTGGACAATCCAAACAGCCCGAGGCAAGCCAATACAATAGCAATACCCGAAAACAAATTCATTACCATTCCCAACCGCAATTCAGATTTATACAAGTCATTATAATCGTTGTCTAGAAAATGGTATTCAAACGGCACAGACGGCACCAGCTGCTTCCATTTATTCTCCAGGAAGGCGATCGTTTCCGGGAGATTCTCACCACTTATTTTCACCAATAGGTGCCTCCCTCGTATTTCCGTAAAAAGCACGAGGGGCTTAATACTGTTGTGCATTGATTCAAAGTGAAAATCACGGACTATTCCCCTCACAAAACCTTCGCGATCGCCCATAAACATTTTCTTGTCAACAGCTTCTTCCGGTGACCATCCAAGGTCTTTCGCAGCGCTTTCATTCAATATAAAATGATAAATATTATTCTTCCTGTCTTCGTGCGCAACGTCCTTGCTATCCTGCTCGGTAAGATCTCTTCCAGCAATAATTTCCAGACCGGTGGTCTTGATATAGTCCTCATCAACCGGTGTCGCTGTCACCGAGTGCTGCTCACTCTCGGCCATCTGGTCGGAACGCATGTTGTAGCCGCCTGGTATCTTCACAGGCGTGCTGACACAACGGGAGACACTTATTATAGCGGGATTAGTTTTTAGTTCCTGCTTGATCACAGACACGTTATCAAGCACCTTTTTATCCATTGGCAAAACCACCACATGATCGCGATCGTAGCCCAAACTTTTATGCTGAATAAAATGAAGCTGACTTTGAATGATCAGCGTAGCAACGACAAGGAATATGGAAATAGCAAACTGGAAAACTATTAACGACGGTTGAATCCATTTTCCAGCGTCAGTCCTAATGATTCCTTTAAGTACTTTTACAGGCTGAAAACCGGACAGAATGATCGCGGGATAACTTCCTGCGATAAAGCTTACCCCCATCGTTACCAGGAATGACACGCCAATAAAGGAAAAAGAAAATAAAGTTTTAAACGGCAGTTCTTTTTCAACGAGCTGATTGAAGTAAGGGAGTATGAGAAAAATCAGGAAAAAGCTGAAGGTAACCGCGATAAAACAAATGACAACGGACTCACTCATAAATTGCCAAAACAACTGTGCTCTTGCTGCGCCAATAGATTTACGTATACCGACTTCCTTAGCACGTTCTACCGAACGTGCAGTGCTAAGGTTGATGTAAGTAAAGGATACAATAATGAGAATCAGAAAGGCAACTGCTGAAAGG
The DNA here is from genome assembly GCA_035641895.1 of Chryseolinea sp. Lineage (GTDB taxonomy): Bacteria > Bacteroidota > Bacteroidia > Cytophagales > Cyclobacteriaceae > Chryseolinea. The sequence goes on from DASQTN010000338.1 coordinate 5,821, forward strand.
ATGTATAAATACGTAATACTGGTGGTGGGCACAAAACCTGCATATTCGGAATGAAGATGAATTTTGTCGAAAGGCTCCAGCAAAAAGTTTACGGATGCACCGGAGCCCGCCATTTCCTCTTTCATAAAAGAAGTAATCTTGTCCTGAAGCGGCGCAAAAGCCTGTTCATCCTTAAGCAAAAGATAAGTTGTAAAATTCGCGTTCCAGTACGTCACCTCTTGATTTTCTCCCTTGGAAGAAAAGGATGCCAAAAAATTAAATCGTATTTGTGAGTTGGAGGGATAATCACGAATCACACCAGTCACCTCATAAGGTATTTCATCGGTGCCCGTGATGAGGGTCTTGCCCATAGGATTTTCGTCTCCAAAATATTTTCTTGCTGAAGATTCGGTGAGTATGACCTTAAATGGACCATTTAATGCTTCGCGCGGATTACCTTGAATTAAGTCAGCGGAAAATATTCTAAAGAAAGTCGAATCAGCGAAAAGAAAATCCGGTTCTGTAATCGGGGTGTCATTGTGTTTAACGATCATGTCCTCGTTATCCATCCGAATTCCACATTCGACTTCCGGAAATATCCTGGAAAATTCAGGAGCCACTTTCGTGCTGGTATAATTACCCCGTTTTGTCTCCGGACTTCCATCAAAACTATATTCCATAATAACACGTGCGATTCGTTTTCCATTTTCCTGAAACGAATCGAAACTGGCTTCATGCTGAATATAAAGTGCGATTAACAAACAAGACGTAAGTCCGACAGTCAAACCAAATATGTTGATAGCCGAAGCGACTTTATTCTTCCAGAGGCTTCGAACGGTAACTTTTAGATTATTCCGGAGCATGATACATCATTTTTAATTTAACAAAATACAAGATAGTGACCCGTATTTTATGGCGATGGTTGCATGGCGCAAGCATCTTCTGTTCAAAACAGGCTGACGTGTAAAGGTATTTGATACTTTCGATGCTCTTGTAGAGGACGATCACCGATTGCCGATCTAGCTGGCTGAATTTCTCACCTCGCTGATGACAAGGTCTGAAAACGCGGCCATGTAGTCCGTTTTGTTTTTGTTCCTTAGTGTCGCCAGATACCATCGGCGATAGAGCCCTTTTTTCGTGACGGGTATAAAACTCAGGTCTGTCGCACGCTTATAGTTTTTTAATATCCAGCTATTCATCACCGTTACTCCCAATCCGGCGCGTACCATTTCGATATTGGCCTCCGTCAACGGAAGGTGGATCACTTTTTTTGGCGTCACTTGTGCCTTTGCGAAAACACTTTCAAATAAGAAACTATGCTGGTGATTCCGGTGGTGCAAAATTAATGTCTCATCCTTAAAATCTGAAGGGACAACGTAATTTTTTAGAGCCCATGGATGGTTTCGGCTTACGACAGCGTGAAGTGCATCATTAAACATTTCCGTGTAAGCAATGGCCTCATCCTTTGCCCGTCGAAAAACCAACACGAGATCGACCTTACCTTCGCAGAGGAGTTGTAACGGCTTAACCGGATTCTCGGTGTTAATCACTACTTCAATATTCGGGTAACTTATGTTGAACGTTTTAATAACTGCGGGCAGCCAGTGATAAGTAGTATAGCATTCGGTACAAATCCGGATGCGCCCGCTTTCACCATGCGTCCTTTTTCTGATCTCAAGTTGTACAGCTTCAAGTTCTTTGCTGATATTTTTTGCAGTATTCAGTAACAGCAGACCTGCATCTGTCAACACCAATCTTTTTTTCAGACGAAGGAATACCGGCAAACCCAAGGCATCTTCCATTGATTTTAACTGATGGCTCAGCGTCGACTGGGTAAGGAAAAGTTTTTCGCCCGCCTTGGTTAAAGTCCCGGTTTCAGCCACGGTCTCGATCAGTTTCAGGTATTTGAGTTCGATCATATATGCAAATTTTGCATGATGTGTATTAAAACGATTCATTTTATTAATGTAAAGTACGGAGTTAGTTTTAGTTTATGAATCGGTAGCTCAAAATAGTTAACGAGTACTATTGGTTTAATGCCAGGATATTGCAAAAACTTTTACTATGGAATTTAACATCGCTGATACAGTTGAAATATTACGCCGGACACCGGCAGTATTGGAAACGCTTTTAAAAGGTCTATCGAAAGAATGGATCAATGGCAACGAGGGCGAAAATACCTGGAGCCCGCACATCGTGTTGGGTCATCTTATATACTCCGAAGAAAACAATTGG
>DASQTN010000339.1:0-2435 GCA_035641895.1 Chryseolinea sp.
CGAAGGATGACCGAATTGAAAGAGGAACCTGGTCGACATTAATTTTTTCAGTTTTTCTGAGTGCCTGGGCCGATGCAAACGTGGTACCGCCGACTAATAGAAGCAAAAACAAGATTGATTTTTTCATATTTTTGTTGAATAGGTGTATCGTTGTAATGTGTTTACGAAGAAAATGATAACAGGTTGAAGAAATTTATCCCCCAGAATAGTGTATTTTTTTCGAAAGTGCCTGCTCAAATGTTAACGATCTGTTAATAATGTTGCAGGATAAAATAAGCGGCGCAATGATTCGAGCAATTTGTACAGATATTGATGGAACGTTGCTCGACAGTCGAAGGGAGTTGTCACTTAAGACCATCGAAGTCATTCGGAAAATAGGTTCATCGATGCCAGTTGTACTAGCGTCTTCGCGTATGCCAAGTGCAATGCGTCACTTGCAGGAAGCGTTGGAACTTCTCGGCCATCCTTTAATATGCTATAATGGTGGATATGTAATTCATTTTGGCGATGGTGGCCGCAAGAAGATTATTTATTCTACTGAGATGCCTTTACAAATTTGTGAAGCGATCCTAGTCGCGGCGCAAAAATATGTTGTTCACATAAGTCTCTACAGAGAAGACGAGTGGTTTGCTCCTCGAATGGATGAATGGACAGCACGAGAGGAAATGATTACAAAGGTGTCGCCTATTCTGAAGGAGGGTGGAGAGGTTTTGTCGTTGTGGAAAAACTCCGGGCAAGGAGCACATAAGGTGATGATTATGGGAAAGGCTGAAGAGATCTTGGGTTTGGAGAGGGAGCTCAGAGAAAAGTTTACAAATGTAATTCACCTTTATCACTCAAAATCAACTTACCTCGAAATAGCGCCTAAAGTCATTTCAAAAGCATCGGCTCTGGAATTGCTGCTAAGAGAGTTATACAATATTCCAATGACCGATGTTCTGGCATTCGGCGATAATTACAATGATATTGACCTACTTAGATCTGTAGGATTGGGAATTGCGGTTGGCAATGCGCGTCAAGAAGTAAAAGACGTCGCAAAAGAAATTACATTGGATAGCAAACAAGATGGCGTCGCGCACGCTATCTGCAACCATTTGCTAACGTGCTAGGGAATAAGTGGGTCAGGGCCAAACGGCCCCGACCCATGAGGTACTTTTTTTTTAAAGCCCTTGTACGTTACTTTTCGCTAACAATGGAGCGACCAATTGCTTAAAGCCGCCAAGGTCGTTAACAAATTTTCCAGAGACACTCATTAAGGTATTTCCTGCGGAACGCAGAAAAGTTTTGGCTTTTTCATTACCCAAGAGAGCTGCTAACGCAATCCCTACTGTAATTCCTCCAATTGCGGCAATCACGATTTTGTGTTCCTCAACAAAGGTCTTTACATTCTCGGTATTCAAATTTAGAACATCTTGTTTCATAATCGATGGGTTTTTAAATTCAACACAATTTCTTAATGACCATCAAATAACGTGACAAAACTTCGCAGGCTTAAATTAATGAAAAGAAGGGTTTTGCATGGGGCGTCCTGTCTACATTGGTGAAACTATACCCATGTTGTAAGTCGGATGCACAGACAGTAAATTCGTCCATCGGAACTAAAAAGTAATAGTATGGAAGATAACAGACAGGCCGAAAAGCCAATTATAGTGGAGACGACATTTGCTGTTGATTTGAATGAAGTGTGGCAAGCCCTTACCGATAAAGACCAAATGAAAGAATGGTATTTTGACATCAAGGATTTTAGGCCTGAGCCCGGGGCTGAATTCAAATTTTATGCTGGGGATGAAAAGACACAATACCTGCACTTGTGCCAGATCAAGGAGGTCACCCCTCGCAGAAAAATTTCTTATACTTGGAAATATGACTACGATCCGGGTGTGAGTCTTGTAACCTTCGAAATATTTCCTGAAGGAAATAGAACGAGATTGAAACTGACGCATGAAGGCATCCATAATTTTTCAAAAGACCATCCAGAACTCGGTAAAGAAAACTTTGTGAAAGGGTGGAACGAGATTGTAAACTCCGGACTTAAGAATTATCTCGAAAATAAATTTGAATAAGAAATGGCCACAGCTGATGGAATATTGTCAAAGTATGAACACGGTGTTTCGTTGTTGGGACTTCAATTAAGGAAATTTCTTTTACGGCAGTTGGAAAATATTATCGAATATCCTGACGAAGCCGCTAATATTATCGGATATGGGTATGGGCATGGCTATAAGTCAATGGTTTGCACGATTATTCCTTCAAAGAAAGGAATTAAATTAGGATTCTATAAAGGAAGCGAGTTGCCAGATCCAGAAAATGTCTTAAGAGGGTCAGGAAAGGTTCATCGGTATGCCGAGATTAAGACAGCAGATGAGCTCAAGAAACCTGCAATAAGAAACTTAATAAAGGAGGCGCTACAAGCCTATGAAATACGAAAAAGCCAG
>DASQTN010000340.1:0-4313 GCA_035641895.1 Chryseolinea sp.
ATTCTTTGGCAATCGTTCTGAATGAGGCTGCCGTAAAGGAATTCAATTATGAAAAAGCAGTTGGCGAAGAGCTGTTATACAATGATGGAGGCGATAAAGGAGTGAAGCGACTAAGGATCATAGGTGTAATGAAAGATTTTAATTTCGAATCGTTTAAAGCTGAGGTACGGCCGATGGCGATATTGCTTTCACAAAATTCCAATACTTTACTGATCAGGTATGAAGGCAACGCCAGCGCCATGGTGAATGCCGTTGAAAAATTATGGAAGGAATACGCTTCGAATGAGCCATTTGAATATACCTTTCTTGATGAAAGCTTCGATGAGCTTTTCCGATCGGAGCAACGTATGGGCACCATCTTTACCATCTTTGCAGGTCTGGCAATTTTTGTTGCATGTTTGGGTTTATTTGCACTGGCGGCGTTTACCGCTGAACAGCGTACCAAAGAAATAGGTATTCGAAAAGTAATGGGTGCTTCCGTGTCTAGCCTGGCCGTGATGTTATCACGGGAATTTACCAAGCTTGTCCTGATTGCTTTCGTGCCTGCGGCAATAGCGGGGTGGTATGTGTCTAATTACTGGCTCGAAAGTTTTGCCTATCGTGTTACCGTTCATCCTGCAATCATTTTGATTAGCGGCTTGTTAGCAATCATTGTGGCGTGGATAACCGTCAGTTTTCAATCAATAAAAGCGGCTACAACGAATCCAATTAATTCATTGAGATATGAGTAGTAGGACGGGTGGTGCAACGTGTTGTGCAATCGTGTTCTGACAGGGATTTTTCTCTGTTTTTCTTCTCAATCAGTTAAGAATCAAGTGCCTAAAGGAACTTGTAACAGATATTCGCGCGGGAATGCCCGAGTTTTATGAAAACAGCGAAATCTTCCTGAATTCGCACCTTTTTTTGAGTAATGTTAAGTTTACGTTAAGAGGTTAATCTCCCGCTAACATTTATTACCTTAGCCTTACAATCATAATTTTATGGAAAAAACAAAGACATCTAAAAAGGCTCTTCAGGGTCTTATAGCTGATTCAATGAAAGAGGCTATTGGCACCTTGGAATTACCAAAGCCTACAAAAAAAGTAAACAAATTGTTGCAGCGGAACTCCAAAAAACTTGCTTCTCTTTTTGCGGATATGATAAGGCGTGAAAATAAAAAGAAGAAGAAAGCAGAAAAATTTATGGAAGATGGAGGGAAAGACAAGTCGAAAAAACAAAAGAAATCTAAAGAGTTGAAATTTGCGAAACGTGAGGCTGAAGCTGTAAGCGCGTAAATCAAAATCTTTTACTAGAATACCCTTGATGTTGAACATGCCTTCGCTCTTCAGCATCAAGGGTTTCTTTTTACGGTTGGCACCTGTTCGTAAATAACAACATTCATTAGCATCAAAAACATCGCATAAAAAATGTCCTCCAGCGGGATCGTTCCTAATCGTATTCCCAAGTTAGCCGTATCGTTGTACCACACAATTTCTTCATGAATGAACGAGCCTGTAAGTATTCCATTCATGATAAAAAATGGAATGAGTATAAAAGCAAAGGCCACATAAAAATGACCCAGGTAGCGGGCACGGAGTTTCAAGGTTACATATGCTAAAAAGAAAGCGCAAGAAATAAGTGTAATGGACGTATACGCCTTTTCAAGATTATATATTCCTACCAGTAACATGAGTACGATAAGGCTGTAGGATAACAATTCATGGCGCGAAAAAAAGTAGTTCCTTTGAGATCCGTCCTTGAGTACAAAGTAAGTGAAGACGCAGGCGTAGGGGATGACAATAAAGAACATGACCTCTTCAATTGGCAATGATCCCAAGGTCCATCCGGTGATGTATCTCGAATTGAATCCCCAGATTCCAAACTTCGTAAAAATTTCATCCCAGACAATGAATACAATACCTGAAAGCAAGATCGCAATTGCGACTTGCTTCCATTTTTTATAGAATGGCGCTTTAGGATAAAAACTCAGGAGCAATGGAAACAGTATGCAAAGGAGATTTAAGAGGAGATAAAGATAATTTGACTTCAATGTAGGTAGTGAATGTTGGCTTATCGGGGTAATTTAATTGAAAACTATTTAGGCTCATATGTCTCGCGAGCGATTTATAATCCACCTTACGCTTAACGTTGTCGGGTGTGATGATATACTACGCATAAATAATCCACCGGTGTGATATGATCTATGCCAGTTCTGCTAACTGCATGCATAAGGAATTTTAGATGAACCAAGCATCAACTCGCATGAAAGAATGGTGCGGATCACAACTGGAGCAAAGCAGGAACTTTAACGCTTTTCAGACCATTACTGCCTTAATATTCTGTTCTATCTTTAAAAGTATCATTCAAACCGTCACCGCAATGTTCCTGAAATTCAATAAACACCATGCGCGTAAAAGACGTTTTAAAACTGATTTAAAATACGGTAATTTAAAGTACTCTTGAAGTATGATGAGACGCTTGACATTGTTTGCTTATCCGATCGTCATTTTATTGGTGCTTATAACCTTTTCGTGCAAGGAAAACGTAAGCACGTCGGCAGCAATAGACTCGGTGGATTATAATCTTCATATACGTCCGATCTTATCCGATCGCTGCTTTAAATGCCATGGGCCGGATGCTAACGCGCGCAAAGCAAACCTTCGATTGGATTCCTATGAGGGAGCCATTGCTGCGTTGAAAGATAATCCGTCCGCTCATCCCATCGTTCCGGGTGATCCCGCATTATCAGAAGTTTTTCTTCGCATCTCTACGTCAGATACGTCGCAGCTTATGCCTCCCGTAAAGTCAAATCTGAAATTAAATAAAGATGAGATTGAGTTGATCAGGAAATGGATTTTCCAGGGTGCCGGTTACAAACCACATTGGGCTTTTATTCCACCGAAACAACGTGAACTTCCCGTACTCGAAAATAAGGAATGGCCAAAAAATGAAATCGACTATTTTATTTTGGCCAAACTTGAACAGGAAAGACTTTCACCAAATGACCCCGCAGATAAAGAAAGGATACTAAAACGTCTTTCTTTTGACCTGATCGGTTTGCCGCCGACAATTGAACTTCAGGAAAAATTTTTGGCCGCTGATGATGACGATGCTTACGAGAAAATTGTGGACGAACTTCTTGAGAAACCGGAGTATGGAGAGAAGATGGCTGCACACTGGATGGATGTGGCACGATATGCGGACTCTCATGGATATCAGGACGATGGTTTAAGAACCATGTGGCCATGGCGCGATTGGGTGATCCATGCATTTAACAAGAACTATCCTTATGATCAATTCTTGACTTGGCAATTGGCGGGCGACTTGTTGCCAAATCCTTCGAAGGAACAACTATTGGCAACGGGATTCAATAGGAACCATAAAATAACACAAGAAGGAGGTGTGATCGACGAAGAATACCGGATCGAGTACGTAACAGATCGTACGAATACTTTCGGTAAGACATTTCTTGCACTCACCTTTGAATGTGCTAAATGCCACGATCACAAGTACGATCCGATTTTGCAAAAGGACTACTACAGTGCTTTTGCTTTTTTCAATCAGGTTCCTGAAAAAGGGTTAGTGGGTGACATACAGGTGGCATCTCTGGCTGACCCTCCTAAAATAAAAATTACAACCGAAGAGGTCGAACGTATTCTTTCCTTCATCAATAAAAAGGATACTGCAGCCGTGGAGGTAATGGTTATGGCTGATGCATCCGTCACCAGACCGACTTATTTGCTGACGCGCGGAGTCTATGATGCACCATCAGATAGGGTATACGTTGGAATGCCCAAAGCTGTCATGCAATTTGATTCGCTAAAATATGGCAACGACCGGTTGGGATTAGCAAAGTGGCTGACCGACAAGAGCAACCCGCTGACCTCGAGGGTATTTGTTAATCGGATGTGGCAAGAATTTTTTGGACGGGGATTAGTTAAAACATCGGGTGACTTTGGAATGCAAGGAGAAATGCCTTCTCATCCGGAACTTTTGGATTGGCTCGCAATCGATTTTATTGAACATGGTTGGAATATAAAACGGCTTATCAAACAATTTGTCATGTCGTCAACTTACAGACAATCAACGGTGTTTACCGAAGACAAGCTCGCGGGAGATCCGGAAAATATTTTACTGGCGCGTGGCCCGCGTTCGCGCATGACTGCAGAAACCATACGCGATATGGCTTTGGCGAGCAGTGGATTGTTGGTGAAGGAAATCGGTGGTCCCAGTGTTAAGCCCTATCAGCCAAAAGGGATTTGGGAATCGGCCACCTCAGGTCGAGGTGTATTAGCACGATACGTTCAGGATCATGGAGACAAGTTGTATCGCCG
>DASQTN010000341.1:0-3174 GCA_035641895.1 Chryseolinea sp.
CAAACCGGATGGAGGCAAGCTTTCATCGACCGACTCTACACTGTTTATCAACGGCGCAGACCGCGTGACGATTTATATTTCCATCGCCACTAATTTCAACCGCTACGACGATATCAGCGGCGATGAAAATGAAAGGACTTTGCGTCACCTGGATAACGCTTCCAAAAAATCCTTTTCAGAAATATTGAAGTCACACATAAACGAATATCAAAAATATTATAACCGCGTAAAACTTGAGCTTGGCACTACCGATGCGGCTAAGCTTCCTACCGACGTGCGGCTCAAAAATTTCCACAAAAATAATGATCCCCAGTTTGTAGCGCTATACTTTCAGTTTGGCCGTTACCTTTTGATTTCGTCGTCACAACCCGGAGGCCAACCGGCCAATCTTCAGGGAATCTGGAATCATAAGATGAAACCACCGTGGGATAGTAAGTATACTATTAATATCAACGCGGAGATGAACTACTGGCCTGCGGAAAAAACCAACCTATCCGAATTGCATGAGCCTTTTTTGAAAATGGTACAGGAACTTGCTGAAACGGGAAAGGAGACAGCGAAGGTGATGTACGGCGCTCGTGGTTGGATGGCGCATCACAATACGGATATCTGGCGCGTGAATGGTGCAGTTGACGGTGCATTCTGGGGAGCATGGAGTGCAGGCGGAGGCTGGACGAGCCAGCATTTGTGGGAACACTATCTATACAACGGTGATAAGACTTACCTCGCATCCGTCTATCCTGCCTTGAAAGGTGCGGCAACTTTCTTTGTTGATTTTCTAGTAGAGCATCCGAGCGCTCCATGGCTTATCGTCAGTCCGGACATGTCGCCTGAAAATGCGCCAAAAGCTCATCAAGGCTCCTCGCTTGATGCGGGAACAACCATGACGAATCAAATCGTGTTCGATGTGTTTAGTTCTGTAATCCGCGCAGCAGAGATCCTGAATAAAGATGCAACTTTCGTTGATACATTAAGACAAATGCGTAATAAACTACCACCCATGCACATCGGTCAGCATGGACAATTGCAGGAATGGCTCGATGACATCGATGATCCAAAAGATAACCATCGACACGTTTCTCATTTGTATGGATTATTTCCGTCTAATCAGATTTCTCCTTATAGAACGCCTCAGCTATACAGCGCCGCAAAGAATACATTGACTCAACGCGGAGACGTATCTACCGGTTGGAGTATGGGCTGGAAGGTAAACTGGTGGGCAAGAATGCTGGATGGTAATCACGCTTATAAATTAATCCAGGATCAACTTACACCGGTAGGAACTAATGAAGGAGGCGGGGGTACCTACAACAATCTTTTTGATGCTCATCCGCCGTTTCAAATTGATGGAAATTTTGGTTGTACTTCTGGCGTTGCTGAAATGCTGATGCAAAGCGCGGATGATGCTATTCACCTGTTGCCTGCGTTGCCTGATGTTTGGCCGTCCGGAACTGTGAGTGGCTTGCGCGCGAAAGGTGGCTTTGAGATCGTGCAGTTGCAATGGAATGATTCAAAAGTCTCCCGTGTCGTAATCAAGTCAACACTTGGTGGCAACCTTAGGTTGCGTGTACCTAATGCGTTGCACCTGAGAAGTGGCAGTAGCTTGAAAGAAGCGGCCGGTGTCAACCAAAATTCCTTTTATAAGATGGAGCAAATTCAAGCCGCGGTGATTGCCCCGCAAGCAAAGGTAGTTTTGCCGACGTTGAAAGATACTTTTCTTTATGACCTTTCAACTGAGGGTGGAAAACAGTACGAGCTGATTTTAAAATAAGTTTAATGTTGCCTGGCAGAAGTACACACGAACCGTTGAAATTCGTTTTTGTGGATAAACACCCCTGATGCGATTAAGTTTCACACTTTCAATTACCTTATGCTCGTAACTAATATAGAGCCTTTGGGTTGATGAAAAAAAATTGCTCTGGGTTACTCAGAGAAACTAATACGATTATCTCAGTTCATAGATGAACGAAAGGAACATGTGAACGTAACTTTAGCCTTTTTGTTGATTGTGAGATAAGTTATTGAATAGCCGTTTCAGAGAGATAAAACTTCTCGCGAACTGTGCTATGGAAAATTCTTCAAGTTGGGGAGACCTGACTTTGAAGTCATTATCAGTGACGTGGGGATGTTTAGCAATGACCTGTTTATTTTCCCAATGTTTTTTTTGTATTGGCTCTAGCCCCATATAATTCACGACGCAATTTATTGTCAGTGCATTTAGGTACTCGGGCAAATAAGATATTGAAAGTGTTGCGCGCTGGTCCCAAAGCGAAATAAAGACATTTTGAACAATCTCTTGGGTCACACCCATTGAAAGGACTCTAGGGAAGGCAATTGAATGGACGTGCTTCCAATAGCGCTCAAATAATTCTTCAAAGGCTATTTCATCATCCTGCCGGATAGCCGAAAGAAGTTCATCATCTGAGTAGTAAGAGATGCGCATTCTGATTGATTAAGTGTCAATTATACAATTTTAATTGAAATGATACAATATTTTGGTTAAACGTTTGACCAAATCAAATTTCATGTACTCGTTTTAGCATAAAACACAATTAGGACTATTGAAAAATTGTTCACCAAATGATCGATGCTCAACCTTAGCGTTTTAATATCCCACTGCATAGCAGTCCCTTTGGAAGGCTTTTTGAGCCAAATTCCACCAAAAATCTACAGAGTCATAAAAAATTCCTGATATTACTTCGATACTTGTAACGGCTGCAGGTGATAAGATTATTTTGTTAAGCGATTTGAACAAACTACTCATGCATCTTAGTTGATTGTCGTGTTGTTGACAATCGGTCATGTGATCAAGATTATTTGATGAAACGAAACTTGCGATAAGGAATTTACACGCTATTGATGAAGAGAAACGCCACCATAGTGGACATCGCAACGCATTTAGGAATTACCCCTTCTGCGGTGTCAAAGGCATTTAGCAACCACCCTCGAATTAGCGCAGCAACTAAGGCCCGGGTCATAAAAGCAGCGACGCAGCTTGGGTATGTTCCAAATGGTCTTGCCACGGGGCTGAGAAAAGGAAGAAGCGGACTTATTGGAGTTGTTGTGCCGGGCATCCATTACAGTTTTTTTTCAACAGCAATAAAAGGTATAGAGGAGCAAGTGACGGCGAACGGTTACAATGTTATTATCGTTCAATCGCGTGATTCCTATGAG
>DASQTN010000342.1:0-2538 GCA_035641895.1 Chryseolinea sp.
GGATCCACGAAAGGTAAAAAAAGCATTTACTGTTCCTCAGATGAGCTACGAGGAGGCTATGGAACTTTCGCATTTTGGCGCAAAAGTTATCTTCCCTTCGACGATGCAACCCGCAATGATGAATCAGATTCCGATCTGGATAAAGAATACATTCAATCCTTCTTTTAGGGGAACGGTGATACACGCCAAGTCCACCAACGGGAAAATGATAAAAGGAATTTCCTCTATGAATGGTGTGAGCTTGCTGAGTCTTCAAGGTAGCGGCTTGCTCGGCGTTGTCGGGGCCTCGATGCGCCTGTTTGCAACCCTCGCGCGGGAAAATATAAATGTAATTCTGATAAGTCAGGCTTCCTCCGAACATTCCATTTGTTTTGCGATCGAGCATAATTATGCGTCCAGGGCAAAAGCGGCCATTGAAAGGGAATTTCAGTATGAAATTAGAAATGAAGAAATTGACGACGTTCCTATCGAGAACGATTTATCTATCGTAGCCGTTGTAGGAGATGGCATGAAGCATAGCCCGGGGACGAGCGGACGCATGTTCAGTGCGTTAGGTAAAAATGGGGTTAATGTAGTTGCTATCGCACAGGGCTCCTCTGAACGTAATATTTCTGCCGTGATACCGCAGGTCGATGGTTCAAAAGCGTTGAATGCACTTCATGAAGCATTCTTCCTTTCTGATCGAAAATTACTTAATGTGTTTTTGGTGGGAACGGGTTTGATCGGGAATTCCCTGATAGAAATGATAGATGATCAATTTAGCAAATTGGCGAAGGAAAATTTGTTAGAGGTAAATGTTGTGGCTGTCGCCAACAGCAAAAAAATGTTATTCGATGAAGACGGACTAAAATTGAAAACATGCATTGGCAAAATGAAAGAATCGGGCGAGCCTATGAAAATGAAGTCCTTTTTTGACATGATGACGATGTTGAATTTGCCCAACAGCATATTTGTAGATTGCACCTCAAGCACTGATGTCACTGCATTTTATGAAGACATCCTGGCGGCGAATATTTCTATCGTAACGCCAAACAAGAAAGCAAACTCTGCATCGATGACGAATTACCGCCGTTTGAAAGAAACAGCGTTTAAGCGTAGCGTCAAATTCTTGTATGAAACCAATGTGGGCGCCGGCCTTCCCGTGATAAACACCTTGAATGACTTATTACTCAGTGGCGATAAAGTGCTTCGGATCGAGGCGGTGCTCAGCGGAACCTTAAATTTTATTTTTAGCTCGTTTGAAGAAGGAAGAAACTTTAGTGACGTGGTGCATGAAGCGAAAGCGAAAGGATATACTGAACCTGATCCAAGAGATGATTTGAATGGGATGGACGTCGCACGGAAGATATTAATTCTTTCACGAGAAACAGGTTTGGAAATGGAGCTGGACGATATCAAGGTCGAAAACCTGGTACCGGAGTCATGCCGGAATGAAATGACCATTGATGAGTTTTTTAGCAGCCTGGAAGAACACAATGGCGAGTTTGAGCTTCTTAGAAAAAAAGCGTCGGATAAAAATGAAAAACTTCGTTACATGGCCGTGCTCGAAGGCGGAAAAGTGAAGATCAATTTGAGCTCGGTAGATCAGAAGCATCCATTTTATTCACTTTCGGGTAGTGACAATATTATTTTGCTGACAACAGAAAGATATCACGACCGGCCTATGGTAATTCGTGGTCCAGGTGCCGGGGCTGCTGTTACCGCAGCAGGAGTTTTTGCCGACATCATCCGAATCGGTCATTATGCAAAATAAATGGCAACCAAAAATATGAAATCGGTTAAAGCATTAGCACCTGCAACAGTAGCAAACGTTTCGTGTGGGTTCGATATTTTCGGATTTGCCGTAGAAGCGCCGGCGGATGAAGTTATTGTTACACTTACCAATACCCCAGAAGTTGTAATAAAAAAAATAACTGGCGATGAAGGCCGGCTTCCTCTCGAGTCCTCACGCAATACTTCGGGCGTGGCAGTTCAGGCCTTCCTAAAAGCAATCGGGAGTAAACAGGGTGCGGAAATCGTGTTGCATAAAAAGCTTCCACTGGGAAGCGGGATGGGGTCTAGCGCGGCAAGTTCAGCCGCGGCACTTGTGGCCATCAATCACTTGTACGACAATCCCTTCACACGCGAACAACTGTTGCCCTTTGCAATGGAAGCAGAACGTGTGGCCTGCGGCTCTGCGCATGCTGATAACGTTGCCCCTTCTTTATTGGGAGGATTTGTCCTGATTAGAAGTTACGCACCTCTGGATGTCACCAAGATTCCTACGCCTGATGGCCTTTATTGTACACTTGTACATCCGCACATAGAACTGAAGACAGAAGATTCAAGGCGTGTTTTGAAATCCGCGATTCCAATGAAGGCTGCCATTACCCAATGGGGTAATATCGCCGGCTTGGTAGTTGGTCTTATGAAACCTGATTATGGTTTGATTACGCGTTCGTTACAAGATGTGATTGCAGAACCGATCCGTTCTGTCCTAATCCCTGGATTTGATTTAATAAAGGAAACAGCCGTTAATAGCGGAGCATTGGGGAGCGG
>DASQTN010000343.1:0-2027 GCA_035641895.1 Chryseolinea sp.
CATAAACCTGCCGTAACACCGGTCCCATTTTTTTTGCTATTGTTCCCATCACCATCAACAAATCAGCCTGTCGTGGTGAGAAGCTTAATCGTTCCGAGCCAAAACGCGCTAAGTCGTAATGCGCACCCATCGTCGCCATAAATTCAATTCCACAACACGAGGTAGCAAATGGCAACGGCCAGATAGAATTTTTCCGGGCTAATCCCACTACTTTTTCCAGGCTGGTTGCAAAAAATCCTGCACCTTCGATGCCAGCCGGTTTTTCCCCAATACGAACGTTACCAAGGCCTTTTTCCATTCTAGTCCTCCCAAGTTAAAGCGCCCTTTTTACGGATGTAGAAAAATCCGATGAGCAGTGCAACAATAAAAATGACCATTTCAACGAAACCCTCTTTCCCTAGTTCTTTAAAATTAACGGCCCAGGGATACATAAAAATGACTTCTATGTCGAACAAGACAAAAAGTATAGCCACGAGAAAATATTTGATATTAAAAGGAACCCTCGCATTACCCTGAGATTCGATACCACATTCAAAAGACTCGAGCTTTGTTTTGGTCTTCCTTTTCGGTCCGAGCACATGCGTTGCAACCATAGTTACCCCCACAAAGCCGAGCGCAACGAGGAACATAAGCGCAATAGGCGCATATTGAATCAGACCAGCTTCATTCATGGTTCGAAATTACGAAATATCCTTTCTAATGTTTTTGGTTATGATTCCTAAAATATTACATAGGAATATGCACACGATTGCCCTTGTAAGCTAGTACAATTTAGCCGCCAAATGACGGTTAAAAAACAAATCGTTGAGCACCAAAATTCCTTTTACTGAGCGTTGTTTCTCTTGCCGCGTAAAAAAGATATGATTAGGGGAATCGCTGTGAGAAGTATCATACCGAATACGATATACTCGAGGTATTCGATGAGGTTGGGAAAGGCGTTGCCCAATAGGTGTCCTGCCATTACCATAACAACCACCCAAACGGTAGCACCCAAAATATTGAAAATTAGAAATTTTTTAAAATCGATGTGGGTCATTCCTGCCAAAATGGGGACGAAAGTGCGAACAATTGGTAGAAATCTGCCCAAAACAAACGCCATCATTCCATGACGTTGGTAAAAGGCTTCGGTGATTTCAATATACTTCTTCCGGTAAAAGAAGTTTTCAGTCCGATGTTCCAGGTAACTTTTTGCCCATCGTCCAAACGCATATCCCACGCAGGTGCCTGCAACGGCAGCGGTAATCAGCAGGACCATCAACATAGTGACGGGAGTGTCGAGATAGGGCGATTCCGCAAGCAATCCTGCCGCAAACAGTAGCGAGTCGCCGGGTAAGAAAAATCCAAAAAACACGCCGGTTTCGGCGAATATGATCGCAAGCAAAAGGACTAACCCTCCGTACTGAATAAGCGCCTCAGGATTGATGAGTTCAGATATTGACATTACAAAAGTTCGTTTTAAAAATCGGAGACTTCCCGATCGCAAGCTCTCCAGTTAAAAATAATCGCTCCATGAATAACCTAAACTTCGAATGTTACGGAACAGAAGAGAATGTATAAACATAAAAGACATTTCGCTGGTACCCGTTTATAAACAGGGATTTAAACTCAATTGAATTTACAAGATAAAAATCGACACAAACGTTTTGAATCCAACTCGTATTCAGCGTCATTTTTTTCAGAACATCAAACAGTACCCTTCCCCTGAATCGTTCATGGCCAATTATTATTGTATCCGACGACTCTCCGTCGCATGTAATCGAACTCTTGGTCCGTTCATGGGTGTTTCCAACGTGTATCCAGGAAATAACACTTATACCTATAAGCAACCCAATGCCTATTATTTTAAGTACTTTTCCTAGTTTTAAACCAATATTATTCATCTTAATCTGTAAAGGTAAAAGAAAATCCTTAGTACAGGCAAACAGATGATTCATTAGGCTGAATAACCAAATATATCCCCGCTATTAAGGGCGACGGGCATTACGTCGAAAGGACTTTTACAACTGAATACACGGCATGGAGCAATC
>DASQTN010000344.1:0-3913 GCA_035641895.1 Chryseolinea sp.
CTCATAGCGTATGCCTCCAACCTGCCCATCACAATACAATTTGTTATGATCAATCCAACGAATACTGAAAGCTGTTTTGACACGTCATACACATAAGCCTTTAAAAGCTCGTTCACTAACGTAACCCATAACGAAACTACCGCCAACTGCACAATAATACGGATACGCGGGGGAATTGAGTTTCGCATTGCGGAAATAGCGACGTTCGAACATGCGGTCACAACTGTCAAGCTAACCGCCATAATTAAAGCCGGCTTAAGCTGAGTTGTTACTGCTAAGGCAGAACAAATACCCAAAACCTGCACCGTAATAGGATTATCTATATCCAGTGGATTTGTTACTAGCTTCTTGTTTTTTTTCGAAAAAAGCGGTTCACTTTTTTTTACTTCAATTTTTTCAATGGTCTCGCTCATACCTTAACTATTCGTTTTTTTCTTCTTCAGATAATTAGAATAACTCTGGAAATAGTCCAACAGCATGTTATTAACCCCTTTGGCCGTTAATGTTGCTCCGGACATACCATCCACCTTATGCTTTTCATCGCTATAATCATTGCCCTCTCCCTTCATCATGTTTACGGATATTAACTTTTCACCTTCGTAAATTGATTTACCTGTATACCTGGCCTGAACCTCCTCATCCGATTCAATTCGCGCGCCTAGCCCAGGGGTTTCGCCTTTATGACCGAACTTGACACCCTTAATGGTATTCATGTCAGACTCAAGGGCCACAAATCCCCAGATATCATTCCACAGCCCATATCCGTATACCGGAAGTACCACATTGTCAATTTTTTTCGGATCACTTTCGCTTTTAAATTCATACACTGGCAAAAGACGACTTTCTGGTGCTTTTTTGTATTCCACGGCAAGGTTAACATCGGTGGGTTTCACGCCATCTTTAACGTTGCCCTGATAATCAATTACGAACTCATTAACACGTTGAGCATAAAGAGCATTTACATCCTGGGTCTCTTGAAGGGCTATAACGGTAGCCAAAATGTTCTTTTTCTGCTCGAGCGCAACGTTAAATTGTTGCTTTTCTTTGAGACCTTCAGCTGCTATTGCAAGCAAGCCCCCACACACAATAGTGAGGACGCCGGCATAGATGATTATATACTTATTAGACTGTCGCACGTTTTAGTCTGCGTTTTTTGTTTGCACCTACTACAAAATAATCAATAAGCGGAGCGAATACATTCATTAAAAGTATCGCCAGCATAATACCTTCAGGATAAGCGGGATTAAAAACCCGAATCAAAACCGTCATCATCCCGATTAAGGCACCATAGAACCATTTCCCCGTTTCGGTTTGAGTCCCAGTTACCGGATCGGTGGCCATGAAAACCGCCCCGAATGCCAAACCTCCCATTACCAGATGATAGTGTGCAGGCAACTCAACAAACGGATTTCCTCCCACAAGATTCAAAAATAAACCCATAGCCCATGCACCTGCAAACACGCTTACAATGATTTTCCAACTGCCCACCCCTGTAAAGATCAGGATAAAAGCACCGATCAAGCACATAAGCGTTGAAGTTTCGCCGATGCTTCCCGGAATCAAGCCCAAAAACATATTTCCAAAACTATAAATATTTTCAGCCCAATTGCCTCCAAAGTTTGTCAATGAAGTGACTGCATTTTCTCCCGTCTCAACCGCATTCGCAGCGATCGCTAACGGTGTTGCGCCTGAATATCCTTCCACAGTTTTGGCTCCTTCCGGAATATAGGTCCAAACCTCACCAGCTATATCCACAGGATACGCAAAATAGAGGAAAGCCCTGGCTGTTAATGCAACATTAACAACGTTCATCCCAGTTCCCCCAAAGGCCTCCTTACCTATAATAACTGCAAATATTGTTGCCACGGCAACTTGCCAAAGTGGAATATCCGGAGGCATCACCAAGGGGATAAGCATACCTGTTACCAAAAACCCTTCATTCACTGGGTGCCTTCGGAACGTAGCAAAGATAAACTCCACACCAAGGCCGGCTGCATATGAAACAACGATGATCGGCACAACCTGAACGGCGCCGATCCAGAACATTTCGCCGACGCTGCCCTCCTGCCCAAGGGCGAGGAAATGCTGGTAACCGATATTAAAAATTCCAAAGATCAGACAAGGGACCATCGCAATTATTACAGTCATCATGAGTCTTTACATGTCTACTGCATCGCGAATTTGAGCGCCTTTTGGAGGTGTCGTAGTATTAGGTACAAATGCAAACGTGTCAAACGCTTCAAAGACGTAGTAGTATTTTTCCCACTTGCCTCCTTTTTCGAAATTGTGTTTTGCCTTATCTAGGGCATCGCGTAAAACCTTCATACGTTTAGCTGTTCTGCATTAATTCGATTCCTTCCCTTAAGATTGCTTGCACCTGATGCTTAGAAACATCGACAAATTCACATAAAGCCAGATCCTCTTCAATAACTTCATAAATTCCCAATGCTTCCATGTCGTCAAAATCTTCCGCAATGATGGCCTTTATCAAGTGCGTTGGCAATACATCCATGGGTGTAACTTTTTCAAAAACCCCGGTTTGAACAAAAGCCCTGGGCTCGCCTTTAGTATTGCTGTCTAAAACAAATTCTTTCTTATAATTCAAAAATGAAAATAACCCCCAGGCACGGCTCAGACTCAGTTTCTCCGCTGAAGGTGTAATCCAACCCAAAAACTCATGCTGGTCGCCCTCCGGAATTACTGAAACAAGCTGATCATAGAATCCTACGTGCCCGTCTTTATCGATTTTTGTGCCTGTGAGAACATTACCAGAGATGACACGCACGTGTTCCTGTTTCAGATTATTCTTAAGGAATTTGCTGACCGATGCACCGGAAAAAGTTTTAAAATACTGGGGATCCTTTACCTCCGAACCAGCAACCGCTATGGTTTTAGCAGCATCGTAAATACCATTAAGAAAAAGTTTTCCGATTTGTATTACCCCGTATGGATTGATCGTCCAGATCACATCGCTTTTTCCGAGAGGATCGATATGATGAATCTGCACACCCACACAACCCGACGGGTGTGGCCCTGAAAATTTATTTAACTCTACGCCCTGAGCCTGAGAAAAAATGGCGCCTATTTCTTTCTTTGTGTGCACATTTAAATGAACCGGCCCTTCGGTAAATTTTTTCAAAACATCAACCCCTGCCTGGAAGTATTGTTCCTGACCCTTGAACAAAAAGTTGTAGTCAGGCGCCAAAGGATGTGAATCAAATCCTGAAATGAATATAGACTTTGGAGTTTCTGTTGGATCAGCTACAATTCCAAAGGGACGTTGTATTAAATTGACCCAAACACCACTTTTCAGCAACTGTTGCTGCGCTTGTTCTCGGGTCAAATTTGTAATATCTGATACAGAATATTTTGTGAACGGTAAATGTTCGACGGTTCGGTCCGCCAATATTTTGACCTCCAAAAGCTTGCGTCTTTCACCGCGTTTTATTTCAACCACCTCGCCACTTACCGGTGCGGTGAAAATTATATTTTCGTTTTTCTTATCATGAAAGAGCGGAGCGCCAGCCTTTACAAGATCCCCCTCATTTACTACGACTTTCGGCAGATAAATGCCATAAAAATCAGTCGGCTTAATTGCAAATGTTTCAGGCTGTTCAGTTTGTGATAATTTTAAGGAGGCTTTTCCTAGGAGGTTGATATCAAAGCCCTTTTTCAATCGAATAAATTTGCCCATGTACCTGGCGTCTAAATTAGGACGTGGCAAAATTAGCATTTTTCACAACATACAATAGGAGAAATATGATTTTTGGAGAGTGGTAAAAAGTAAGTTTTTCTCACGGTTTCCCAGAAAAAAAGGAGGCCTTTTTAGGCGGTCGTAATCATCTTGTTAAGCGCTAAACGAACCACTTCGTCTACCTGTTCCTCGAGGGTTATGTGGGAGGTATCAATCAGG
>DASQTN010000345.1:0-4138 GCA_035641895.1 Chryseolinea sp.
CTATCCAGATAAATTCATTGCGTTGATGGATAAATTAAAACACATAGCAATTTGTGGAAATATCGGATCTGGTAAAACCACGCTAACGGAGAAGTTAGCGAAGCACTATGGATGGAATCCGCTTTATGAGTCTGTTGATGACAATCCATATCTCAGAGATTTTTATCAGGATATGACAAAATGGGCATTCCATGTACAGATCTATTTTTTGAACAGTCGGCTTAGGCAAGTAAACGAAATTCATGGAAGTGATCGGCCAACAATCCAAGATAGGACGATCTACGAGGATGCGTATATCTTTGCCGCTAATCTGCATCAAAGTGGACACATGTCCGATCGCGATTACCAAAGCTATAAGGATATTTTTCACTCGATGATCATGTTTGTAAAACCGCCTGACTTATTGATTTATTTAAAGGCAGGCATCCCTAAACTAGTTAGGCAGATCGAAAAAAGAGGAAGAGATTTTGAATACTCTATCCGCCTGGATTATTTGAGACAACTGAACAAGCATTACGAAAATTGGATTGGAAATTATAAGGACGGCAAACTGTTAATAATCGACGTTGATCATCTGGACTTTGTTGAGAACATTGATGATTTTAGTTTTATAGTCAACAAAGTTGATCTCGAAATAAATAATCTTTTCGGATAACCCTAGTACTTTACGGCTCGCAAAATGATCCTTTTGCAATCCAAAGCCTTTTATGGTCCACGGAAATAAGTCCCTGTTGTATGGCGGGGTCGGATTCGAACGCGTCGCTGTTCAATTCCTCTTTCAGAATGACAATACTTCCAGTAGGCTCAAAGATCCCTTCGGTTATTACATTTCCGCCTCTATTAAGACCCTGTACAAATTCCTTATGCTGATTCAAGATACGTTCAGCGTCTTTCCTGTCCGTTGACGTTTCGACGAAACGGAAAAAATGATAGCTAACCATTTCGTATGGCTCCTTCGCAACACATACAGATCCGATGCGGGGTGTATATGGAAGAGTTTCAATGTCCCATCGGTTTGCTTGAACACCCGGGTCTGTACTAAGCCATCGCGTTGCCTCCTCCGCCGACGTCGTATTTAAAATAAAAATTCCTCCTCCACCGTCGAACGGCCCCGCGACTATAAGTTTCCCTTCTTTTGCTAGTCGTTCGATGTTTGCCAGATGCCCTTCCATAATTTTGTCAAGCTGTTCTTTCGGTATTTGCTCAACTGATGATTTTTTGTGCAGAAAAACGAATGAATATGTTTTTGATTGGCTGAAACAAATGGTGACAGAATTAAGAAGTAATACAAGTAGTGCAAGCCTCATAAATTTGAATTTTAATGGAAGTTAAGATGAAATGCGCACCCGTTCCAGCGCTGCCAGTTGTTGTGGCCGATCCGGAAAGATTTCGCCTTTAACCGGAAAAAATTGAACCTGTCATTTTTTCGAGATCATCAAAATCCCACCGAGAATAAAAGTGGTACCTACTAGCTGCAATAAGTGAACTGGTTCTTGGAGAAAAATAGAAGCCTGGATAATTGTAGAGACCGGCCCGACACTTCCGATAATGGCAGCGTTGTCCGAGCCAACACGTTTGATGCCGGTTGCTACCAGATATGATGGAATCACGGTTCCGATGATAGCCATTAAGAAACTGTAGATATAAACCTGAGCATCGAAGTTGAAAAGCGAATTGTCGTTCACTACCAAAAAATGAAGAACAACGGCTAACGCGGCAAAACTCATAGCATAACTATTGAACTTCGCGGCTCCGATCGTGGGAATAAGTTGACCACTTCCCACGATGTAAATAGCATATGTAACAGCGCAGACAAAAATCAACAATACGCCTAGGTAAAAGTTAGTAGTTTCGTTTTTGAAGCTCACTTCGCCCCAAAACGCTATCGTCAAACCTATGTATGTGATTAGAACGGCCAGCCATTGTATCGGTTTTATTTTTACTTTAAGTATAAATGCCGACATAAGCAGAACCATCGTTGGATAAACAAAGAGGATCAGTCTTTCGATTCCTGCTGTTACGTATTGCAAACCCAGAAAATCAAGCAAGCTGCTTACGTAATAGCCTAAACACCCAATACCGGCGACCGCCAGCCACTGTTTCAAAGTAAAGCGAACATTTTCGCTTTTTGAACTTGTCCACCATGCGGAAACAATAAAAAAAGGCAAAGAGAAAATCATGCGCAGTGCAAGCAAACTCACTGGGTCTACATGTGTTTCACGGTACGCCAGCTTTACGAAAATTGCTTTGGTCGAAAAACAAATGGCTCCAAAAAAACATATTATTACCCCTCCTAAAAAATAAGGATACGATCTTTTGTCAACCATGAAGGGTCACGAAAATGGAGATGCTCATTACAATCAGTTTTTCAATTTGTGATATAAAAATAGAATGAGGGAAATTAGAATGCTAATTACGATACTTGTGGTCACAGGAAAATAAAATTTGAAATTTTCCCTTTCAATGGAAATGTCGCCTGGGAGCTTGCCAAAAAAAGGAAGTTTTGGAAGGTAAATGAGCAAAACACCAACGACAATGCAAACGATGCCAACGATAATGAGCAACTTACCCATACGCAATTCTTTTTCACAAAATTAACGGTAAAAAAAATATTTCAGTAATGGAGAAAGGAAAGTTGTACCTGATTCCCAATGTTATTGCAGACAATACGCAAGCCGTTGTTATCTCGTCACACATTAGTAATGCCTTACACGGGATACGTCACTTCTTTGCAGAGGATATCCGAACGGCCCGCAGGTATCTAAGCTCATTAAGGATCTATCCTTCTATTGAAGAACTGCATTTTCAATTACTCAATAAAGATTCGAAACCTGAAGATTTACCTCCGATGTTCGAACCAATTTACCAGGGATTAAACGTTGGAATTATATCGGAGTCCGGATGTCCTGGCATAGCGGATCCTGGGTCGTTAGCCGTGCGTTTTGCTCACGAAAATCAAGTCCAGGTCATTCCACTCGTTGGCCCTTCGTCTATTTTGCTTGCCTTAATGGCTTCAGGATTGAATGGACAAAAGTTTACTTTTCACGGGTATTTGCCAATAGATGCAAAGGAATGTGCTTCCGTTATTCGCGACTTGGAAAAAGAATCCAAGCAAAGGAATCAAACACAGATATTCATCGAAACGCCTTATCGCAACAATCATCTGAAAGATTTATTAGTAAAGAATCTGAAAAATGAGACGGCTTTGTGCATTGCCACAGATATTACTGGAATTGAGGAAAACATACAGACGCTTACAGTGAAAAATTGGAAGCAAGTAGTCATCGATATGCCGAAGGCGCCGACTGTTTTTCTATTTTTATCCTTTTAACGGTAATACTAACATTGACCTTTTGGTTTTACGGAAATCGACCTAAATTTGCCGGTCCATTTTTTATACATCATTAAAAAGAAAATTTAGAAAATCCTTATGCCGTACCTATTCACCTCGGAATCGGTTTCTGAAGGCCATCCCGACAAAGTTGCAGATCAGATTTCAGATGCCCTCATTGATTACTTTTTGGCTTATGATCCTAATTCTAAAGTGGCTTGTGAGACTTTGGTTACAACAGGCCAGGTGGTTTTGGCAGGTGAAGTAAAGTCTGAAGCTTATCTCGATGTACAAGACATCGCTCGCGAAGTGATTCGAAAAATCGGGTATACTAAAAGCGAATACATGTTTGAGGCCAATTCTTGTGGAATTGTTTCAGCCATTCACGAGCAATCGCCGGATATAAATCAGGGTGTGGAACGAAGGAAAAAAGAGGATCAAGGTGCGGGTGATCAGGGGATGATGTTCGGGTATGCTACAAACGAGACCGATAGCTTTATGCCATTACCCCTTGAGCTTGCTCATTTGCTTTTGCGTGAGCTAGCGCAATTGAGAAGAGAGAAAAAGGCGATACCTTACCTCAGACCAGATGCAAAATCGCAGGTTACGATCGAGTATAGCGATGATAATAAACCTCAACGTGTCGACACTATTGTAATTTCAACACAGCACGATGACTTTGCTAAGGATGCTGTAATGCTGAATAAAATCAAGCAGGATGTAATCAACATTGTAATACCACGAATCAAAAAGAAATTACCCAAACGTGTTCAAAAACTTTTTGGACAAGACATAAAATATCACGTA
>DASQTN010000346.1:0-3901 GCA_035641895.1 Chryseolinea sp.
ATATTTTGAAGGGCAAGGTTTACTTCTCGTATACCTCTGTAACTTCTACCCCAGGTGGTACTGGTCCAACCATAGAGCACCGGGCTCAATTGGCCGCGTTGCACCAGATAGGTTTGATCGTCGTTGCTGTAAACAGCTTCATCTGTAACTGAAGCGTACATGGCCCAATGGTATCCGCGTCCGAAGCCAATGTTTCTCTCATCATCATTCGCCTCTTTTTCAGCCATTCGAATGCCGGTATACAAATTGATAATGTATGCCTCCGTCAATCCAGCATCTTTCCACAATGCTTCGTCCGTCACGGTTGTAGGCTTCACCTCCAGAAAATCTTTGTCACAGGAAATGAGGCAACACGCTAATGCTAATAAGACACATATAGAATATTTCATAACCTCTAGAATTTTAAATTAACACCGATATTATAAATCTGCTGCTGCGGATAGAATTGAGCACTTTCGCTTCTTCCTTCCGGATCGAAATCCTTCACCTTGCTAAAAGTGGCCAGGTTGAACGCATTCACATAGATTCGCGCTCCGCTAAGCTTTGCCTTTTCCGCTATACCAACAGGAATGTTGTAACCTAACTCCACATTTTTGATTCTCAGAAAAGAGGTATTGTACAACCAAAAATCGTTTCTGTTCAATCCTCCGTTTATGCTGGATGACGTGCGCGTATCAACTCTCGGATAGGTTCCCTCCGTATTGCTGGGGCTCCATCGATTTTCTGCCCAGGAGTTAAAGTAATTTCCAACCGAGCCCGATTCCGGCAGCACGTATTGCACTACGCGAGACTGACCTTGTAACAACAAACTGAAATCAAAATTCTTATAAGTAAGGCCGGCGGTAAAACCATAAATGATTTGGGGAACATTGCTTAGATCTTCACGAACCCTATCATCGCCAGTGATCTGGCCATCTTTATTAACATCTTCAAAAATGAGATCACCCAACTGATTTCCCGGAAGTTTAGGATATGTGGCAAGATCTTCAGCATTCTTGAAAACACCGATAGTGCGATACAATAATTGCGATCCTAACGGACTACCTATTCGTCTTTGATATTCAGGAATACCCGCAGCGTCGTCGAGGAAAATAGCTTCACTCTTATTGTATGTAAAGTTACCGGCGAGGTTGATATCAAGATCACCGACCGTTTCAAAGTATCCTAACTGTACCTCTATCCCACTGTTCTTTACCTCACCAATGTTTTCTGCTGGAATAATCGGAGGTTTTCCATACTCATTCACAATTCCGGAAACGTAGGGAATCGATCCTGTACGCGGGATGAGAAGATCAGTCCGCCTTTCATTGAAATAATCTAACTCCAGCGTGAATTTTTGCAGGAATCCTAATTCAATTCCTATGTCAAGTTTCTTGGCGGTCTCCCACGTGATGTCAGGATTAGCAAGTTGAAACACGCCGAATGTTGGTACAGGAGTTCCATCAACGACGTAAGCACCATTCCTCAGCGCAAAAGAGTTGAGATACTGGAAAGGATTGATTCGGTCGTTACCCAATAACCCATACGATGCTCGTAACTTTAGATTGTTAATAGATTCAACTGCAAACCAAGACTCTTCCGATAATCTCCATCCGACGGAAGCACTTGGGAAAAACCCATACTCATTTCCTTTGGGAAATATGGAAGAACCATCATACCTGAATTGCACCTCGACCAAATACTTCTGGGCATAGTCATAGGAGAATCGGCCAAAATAATTCCGTCTTGTAAAACGTTTGCTGTTTCCTTTGTTTGAACTTTCCTCCGGTGCAGAACCTCCCAGGTCAATTTCAGGAATTTGATCCGACAAGAATCCTCTTCTGAATGTCTCAAAATACTGACCTTCTATTTCATTTTGTTCATACGCTAAGAATGCTTTGAGAAAACTTTGACCTATCGTTTTTTCATAATTCAAGCTTAGATTAATTGTCCTGAGGGTGCTCGTGGTATCACGTTGCGTAAGCTCAGGCGTAACAGGTCCATATTTACGCGCGTCGTATGTCTGTGGCGTTGTGCTTGTGTTTGGCACATAAGCCGTCCAGGGTTTCTTGAATAATTTTCTTGACCCGAAACTTTGATCTTGTGCAAAGAACCCTTTAACAGCGAACCCTTCCAGGAAGGGAAGCTTGTATTCGAAGTTTATAAGGCTATTGATGATGGTTAGGGGTTGTTCATCAAATCCCGTTTGATCGGTAGCAATTATAACGGGATTGTTTCCCCCCTCCAGTCCCGCGGAAGGCAGGTTTCCGGGGTAATAAACCGGAAGCGTCGGGTACGTTCGATAAGTAGCGCGGAAAATATTTCCAGCGCCTTCGGTCGGGAATATTTTCTTTTCATCTCTGCCGGCGAGATCAACACCGATCTTAAAGTTCTCCGATACTTTTATATCGAGATTAATTCTAAGATTCCATTGTTCGAAATCAAGATTTGTATTCTTGTAAATTCCTTCCTGATGTCTTCTGCCCAAAGAAACAAAGTAGGTTACGTTGTCACCTCCACCGTTCAATGATACGTTTTGTTGACTTTGAAGAGAAATGGGTCTCATCACTGCGTCTACCCAATCCGTGTTCGGGTAATTGACAGGATCTGTTCCATTGCCAAATTGTTCGATGTCCGAAGCTGAATAAATTTGGTTAAGACCACCGCCGGGTGAATTATAATATTGAATCTCGTTTAATATCTGCGCATAGGTTGGCGAATTGGCCATCTCCGGCAAACGTGTGGGTTTCACAAAACCCTGGTTGGCTGAGAAGCTCAGCACCGGTCTGCCTTTTGTGCCACGCTTTGTTGTAATAAGTATGACGCCGTTCGCCGCCTGAGCTCCGTAGATTGCAGCTGACGCATCCTTCAATACCGAAACACTTTCAATATCATTGGGATCTAGGCGTTCTAATCCTCCAATCCGGTTTGCGACACCGTCAATTACAACGAGTGGGTCGTTCTTACCGACAGTGCTTTGACCTCGGATCAGCAACCTTGCATTATCTGCGCCGGGTTCACCTGAAGAGGTACTGGCAACCATCCCCGAAACTCTTCCTGCGAAAGAATTTGAAAGGTTAGGTTGTGGACTCTTTACCAGCTCTTTGCCTTTGACAGAACTAATGGCGCTCGTTAGAGACTCTTTCTTCGTTTCTCCATACCCCACAACAACAACTTCTGAAAGCGTTTCAATGTCTGAAACAAGTTTAATTTCAAAAGTCGATTGTGACCCGACAGTAACTTCCTGAGTCATGTAACCGATAAAGGAAAATACCAGCACAGCTTGCTGGTCTGGTACGTTAACCGTAAATACTCCCTGAGAATCTGTGGTTGTACCAATCGAGGTTCCTTTCACAATTACATTCACGCCGGGCAACGGCGCTCCATCTTCTTCGAGTACTTTACCCTCGACCATACTTCCCGATTGTGCAAAAAGGAAGCTACAATAGAACTGCAAAACAATTACCATTAACATAGTAATGTTCCGCCTGCCTTTCCTTCGTAGACGATTTATCATATTTATTAGCTTTAGTGTTGATTGACAGAAATCACAAATGATGCTTTCCAATCAGCGGGGCCCAGCTGACAGAACTGCCATCAATCGTTAGCAAATGTTATCTAAAACGTTTTCTGAAGTGGGGGTCGAACTCGTAAAAAAGGGGGGTGTGATGAGCTTTTGTAAACAAAAATCAACCTTTAGGGTCAGGTCTTACCGAAGGATGGTTTTTTTCTCCTGGTTCCGCCTGCTTGATGAAATCGGATGGCGAGTACCCGAATTCCTTAGTGAAGCATTGTCTGAAATATTTGAGATCGGAGAAACCAACCATATAGACGACTTCGAAAACTTTGTATTTTTTGCTTTTCAGCAATTTCGCCGCTTCCTGCATGCGAAGCGACCGGATGTATTCCAGTGGCGAAAGTC
>DASQTN010000347.1:0-3377 GCA_035641895.1 Chryseolinea sp.
AATGGCGCAGGTGGTGGTGCGTGCTCTGGAACGCCGGCTTTTTCGGGCCCTCTGTGCGGAGGTTTTGGCAACGCCTCGTCTCCTTGCCATGGTGCGCCAATCCATTGCGCCTTCCACTCTTCCGGCTTTAGCAGTCCCGTACTCCACGAAGCCGGCTCACTCCAACGCGAAACTTTGTCATCCTTATCCCACGTTCTCACCTGCCACCAGCAGTCCTGTCGCGACGATAATGGCTTACCGCTGTAATAACTGTTAGTTGACTGGCTAGACATTACCTTGCCGCTCGACCACAGATCGGCGCGATTATTCAATAAATTTTCTTTTGAGCTTGCAACGTTTATTTCCCAGGCGGTTTGCATCTGACCACGATCGCCTTCACTCGCAACGTTCACCCAGGAGAGCCGCGGATTCAAAACATCAATCACAGGGGGATTTTCTAGATACTCACATCGCAATGCCGTCGGATTAATTTGAGCTTTGAGTACTATAGGTAACAAAATAACAAGTAATGTATTTAGCAGGACGGGAATTTTCATGCGTAGCAAATTTTGTGCGTCAGTTATTGAAAGAGGTAAACTTTGATCAAACATACAATCGAATCAGTCAAAACACACGGGATGTCTAATGTCTTTCGTCTTGAAGCCGTACGGTCATTTCCCTTATAACAACGTCTAGCTCAAGCGCAGATTCATGCATTCGCTCGTTATATTCCTTTATCCTGATTTCTGATGTCTCGTTTGCCATGAGCATTGATAACCCAAGAATTCGGGCCAAAGGTCCTCGAACGTTATGAGCATTCGAGTAGGCATATTCTATTAGCATTCTACTTTGAGTTTCAATTTTCTTTGTCCGCTTGGTAACTTCCAGCTCTAGCGATTCATTCATTCTGCTGATTTCCTTATTGGCGTTTGCCAAATCCTCCGACTGCGTTAGGATCTCTTCGTGCTTTTCAGAAATCTCTTTATTGAGTTGCTCCAACACTGCAATGGATTGTTTCTTATCACGGAAATACCTGTAAATAATAAATCCCAGAATTATCAATACAATTAACAAAGCGCTGATGATGGAAATGATTATCGATTGTGATTTGATTTCCTGATTCTTAAGTTCAAGTAACTGATCTTTTTTTTCTGTTTGATATATTTTCTCCAACGTGGCAAGTTGCCTTGATTTTTCGGTGTTGAAAATTTCGCCGTGCAGTGTCAAGTATTCTTCGTTATAATGTAAGGCCGAATCAGGCTGCTTGAAATTCTTGAACATTTTGGACAAGTTGAGCCGAGCACTCATTTGTCCGTTGCTATCATCGCCTTGATCAGCAAGTCGTCGTGCCTGATGAAGATAATTGCTTGCTTTTTTCTGGTCACCCTTTTTGGAATATATTATCCCAATTGTCTCATACATTTCAATCGCTGAGAACAAATCTTTTTTAAGATCGAGCAAATTCATGGCGGCAAAGCAGGACTCCAAAGCCTGGTCATATTTTCCGGCCCCCTCGAGCGCATTTGCTATTTTCAACAACGCCCCACCCTCTTCATCCTTAAGCCTTTCCTTTGCAAAAATGGTCTTCGCCTGGACAAACATTTTGGTTGCCTCCTCATTATCGTTTTTGCTCAAATAGATGGATCCCATTGAAATATGGGCATTACCAAATGCCCGTGGGTTATCAATTTTTTCAATTACCTCGAGTGATTTCTTCGAATACTCCAAAGCCTTGTCATAATCTTTCTGATAAATAAAAAGACGCGAAATATTGTTAAGGGTATGCGAGACATTCATCAAATCATTTTCTTGTTCACGAATACGCAAAGCGCTGATGAAGTGGTCCAGTCCAACGGTGTAGTCGCCACGAATGGCGTGGCAAATACCGAGGTTGTTGTAGGCAGCGGCTACTCCTTTTTGATAATCAATGGCTTTCGCACGGTCCAATGCCTGGTGCGCAAATTGTTCTGCGGTTTCCAATGACAACTGAGAATACTGATGTGAAAGCTTATTAAGGAGATCGATCCTTGCTGTTTCGGAGGGAGCTTTTTCCAGCTCCTTTTGCAGAGACTCAGGCGTGTCCACCTGCGCCGGAAGATTGGCGGCTGCAATAATTAAAACCAGGACAAGTAATTTTTTCATAACTACGATGGAGGGTTAATCGTAATCCGGGGAATAATAGCAAAAAAGCCACAAATTCAGGTTTTTTCTGCGTTAGCACCAAATATCATTGCATTTTTTTATCCTGCTATGAAAAATTGTCACAATCCCGCGACGGACACAATGATTTCGCCTTGGTGTCACAATCCAACGTTAGCCTCTTTAAGATCTTCGTTTGTTCGATCGAATTCATGACCTTAATACTTTCTTCAGATAAGAGGATACAAGTGTCCACGGTGGAACGGGATGGAAAGCACTAAAATTGAATAGCCACAAATGGCTGATATTTAAGGCAGTCCCTTTCATAGCAGATAATTCCTGAGCCTACTACCAGCCATAAAAAAAATAGGTCCATGATTTGGAGCTCTGGACAAAACTGCGCATATGGAACTTTGGATTGCTATTCTTGCAGGACTTGTCGGTACACTAGTAATGACTTGCTTCTCACAAATCACCGCATACTTTCTTAAAAAGCCTTTTTACGTTGTAACGATTCTGGCTATGATGTTGCCGTTCAAAAAGAATGTTAGTGCTCCCAATGTTTATGTCTATACAGCTGCTACTGTCCTTCACTATTTCATTGGTTTCGTTTTCGCGTACATATACTTTTGGCAACTGGAATGGTTGATCAGTAATGACATCGTTTCAGCACTCCTTTACGGCGCTATTATCGGATCGATCGCTATCATTGGCTGGAAAGTATTTTTTAGTATTCATCCCAATCCGCCTCCAATCGAATTAACGTTGTACTTGATAATGATATGGTTCGGTCACATTGCCTTATCAGTTACCGCAAGCGCAATTTTTGGCTTTTTCTGGTCATCGGAAATTCCAATTTGCGGCTATTCAATGAGGTTTTTTTTCTAACCGATGTGAATGTTTCTACACACGTTACAAGAAATTGAAGCGAGTAAAACATAATGGCGACTCAAGGGTTAATCACATAGAGACCAGTGAATTTCTTTAACTAAAAAAATAACCATGGACACATTAGCAGGACTAAGCCAGGATCAATTACCCCTATTGGAGTTTTTTGTGGACGAATTGCGCGACATTTACGGTGCTGAAAAACAGCTGGCGCAAGTGCTCCCAAAACTAAGAGCGGCGGCAACGTCTCCTGATTTGGCGATGGCATTTGCAGATCACCTGACGGTAACCCAAAATCATATTTCTCGTCTCGAACAAATCTTTCAAATTCTCGATAGACAAGTCGAGGCTAAAAAATGCGAGGGAATGGA
>DASQTN010000348.1:0-3462 GCA_035641895.1 Chryseolinea sp.
ATGGATAACATTCCAATGGAACCGGCTTCTTTTCCTCCGATACAGATACGTTCGAAGGAAGTAATGTGATGACTGAGCTCATCAAAATCCGTCTTTTCACATAACACTCTTAGCCGTTCTCTATCCAATTCAAATTTTGACTTAAGAAATTTTTGGGGAGCACAGTACAGCACAATACCGATGTTGAGAAACTCTTCCCTTTCTACATGCGGTACCATGCGAATGACGGCGTATTCAAATAAGTGATTGCCTTGCATCTTGTGCTTCTTTTACGAAAAGATCTGAATTTTTAATTCGGGATTCCAAAAACTGTACGTATGCTGCGCGATTTTCCGCCGGAGTAGCAAAATGCGAATCGCTATTAAGCCACTCTTCAGGAATCATCGAAACAATGTTGCTAATACGTTCTTTGGCGAGTTGAGAATGAAACGACCCATCTACCTCCTCCAGCATACTTGCCTTAGACAACAATACATGGCGGTTGATCATCGGAAATGGTTTGAAAGTATTCTGCCAATCGTGCCAGGCATGATGGATGTACAACCCTGCGCCATGATCGATAAGCCAAAGTTCCTTATGCCACCAGAGCATGTTTGGATTTCGCGATGTGCGATCAACGTTCATCAACAGGCAATCGAGCCATACTATCTGTGACGCCAGCAAAGGCGACACGGGTATAACTAAAGGATCAAAGGTTATCGAACCGGAAAGATAATGCAATCCGAGATTTAGACCTGTGCTCGCCTTCAGTAGATCCTGAATCTCTTCGTCACCTTCAATTCGTCCAAAGGCACTATCCAGGTTAGCAAAAACAATCTCGGGCACTTTAAATCCCAGCAACCTGGCAATTTCTCCGCCGATAAGCTCTGCTATTAATGCTTTGCTACCTTGCCCCGCGCCGCGAAACTTGAGGACATATAAAAACCCGTCGTCAGCTTCTACGATCGCAGGCAGTGATCCACCTTCACGAAGCGGCGTGACATACCGGATAACATTCACAGATCTCAATTCCATTATATGGTTGGACGTATTAGGCTGCTAAAGAAAACAGCTTAATCATAGTATTCCAAGCTTTGTCGGTGGCGACTACGAAATTTTTGACGAGAGTTCGTTAAGACCCTTCTTTACCATAAATTTCTAACACTTATTTCAATTTGTTATGTGGATTTGCCCTCAATGTGGACAACAGTTCAAAAACACTAACCAGGTTCATTCGTGTGGCGACAAGGTGTTGGCTGATTTCCTCAACAATAAGACGCCACATACGGTATCGCTGTTCTGGCATTTTATAGAAAGTTATCAGAAACTTGGAAATGTGTCTGTTCATCCCACGAAATCCATGATCGCGATCGCTTCGAAGACGCGTATTGCTTATGTGATACATTTAGGTAAGAATTTTATAGATGTAGTTTTCCCATTTGATAGGCCGTATGTTGACAATTTATGCTTTAGGAAGATTGCTCAGGTTCCGGGACAGGAACAATTCAACCATCATTTCCGGATGATGGATAAAAAAGATCTCAATGCAGAAGTAAAAAAGTTTATGAAACTTGCTTACACGTTGGGCAGCCAATCCTAATATTAATGTGAAAAGATGCGGTGTGTTTTGTGTTTGAATAATTTTTGCCCTTCCGTATAACAAGATATAGTCGTTTACAAAAGACTTGTGTAGATTGTGGTGTGAGGGTCGCTGGTAAAAAATAACGCTACTGCAACATTGAATTGCAACGTATATAGTGATCGTTACAATTGGAACTTAAAGAAACAACTCCTAGGAATTTTCAAACCATAAAAAGTATGACAAAACTTCAACGTAGAACATTTTTGAAGCAGGCTGCAGCACTTTCGGCTTTTACAATTTTATCGCCTCGCATCGTTTTTGGTACGCAGGCGAACTCTGCTGTTAGAATAGGAATCATTGGATGTGGCTCACGCGGTACTGCTGTACTCACGTCGATGTTGCAGCATACTAACACCGGTATTGTAGCCATGGCTGATCTTTTTTCCGATCAACTACAACGGGCGGGAACTGCTTTCAATCAGCTGAATGCCGCAAAAAAATTTCCCGCCATTAAGACTTCGAATATATATCAGGGTTCTAAAGCTTACCTCAGGCTAATTGAAAACAAGGATGTCGATGCGGTCCTTATTTCGTCACCCGCTTATACACATCCGGAATTTTTGGAGTCTGCTGTTGCTGCAGGAAAACATGTCTACTGTGAAAAACCGGTCGCTACCGATGTGGCAGGATGCAATAGGATTGTAAAGGCCGGCGAGAAGGCTAGCAAGCAAAGTGTTGTAATCGGTTTTCAGATACGTCATGCTAGTCCTTATGTCGGAATGGTGAAAAAGATCCAGGAGGGCGCGATAGGAGAAGTCGTAAACGGACAACTTTATTACTTATCTTCTGCTACACGGGTACTCGACTTAAAAAATGTAAGCGACGATGAATTTCGGATTCGTAACCATTATCTGTTCAGAGCGCTATGTGGTGACATCATTTTAGATCAGGCCATTCACATGATTGATGTTTGCAACTGGACGTTACAAGGACATCCAGTTCAGGCGTTGGGCACGGGAGGCAACAAAAGTGCATACAACATTGGTGATGCATGGACCAATTACCAGATCGCATATCAATATCCGGGCAACGTGAATGTCACTGTTCATGCTACTAAGGTTGGTCCTCAGTTTGGCGACGTTTGCTGCAGGTTTCTAGGAACAAAAGGTTTCGCGGAAGCGCATTACAGCGGAGGTGTGTTTATCAAAGGTGAAAATCCATGGGATTCGGGAATTGCCAAAGGGGATAGCAAGCTAACACCGGAACAACAGGCTGCAGGAATCTTTGACTCATCATTGCACGATGCCGATCCCAATAAGGAGAAATCTTTCATCGATAGTATCGTCTCAGGGAAATACCTGAATGAAACGAGATCTGGTGCTGATTCGACATTGGCAGCGATTTTAGGAAGGGAATCAGCTTTACAAAAGAAAGAAATGACGTGGGATGAGCTCATTGCTTCCAATCAGAAGCTGGATCCGAAGTTGGATCTGACGAAATTTGATAAAGCGTAGAAATTTAATTAGCGGTTTTGTTATCATCGCTTGCTATAGTCATGACGTTGTAGACTTGAAACGGTCTGTCGATTTGTCTTCTGTTTTCCGCACAATGGCTACCTCCATAACTTCCCGAAAGTTTCAAACTTTCGGGAAGTTCAAGCGGAGGTAGGACAAACCAGGTTAGGCTTTTTCGGTCACGTTAAATGTAAAATTGTAAATAACTCTGTAAAAACAATACCTGCTCAATTCAGAAGATGACCAACACGATGTGAGATGAATCTTTCGTACCTGACGTTTGGAATGGTTGTGGTTTTGTTATTTAGCTGCAACCACAAAAAAGAAATCCTCAACGGAGACGGCTATGTAAATCTACGAGGGGAAAAGATTTGGTATCGCGTTAGC
>DASQTN010000349.1:0-3693 GCA_035641895.1 Chryseolinea sp.
GACATATATCTTGACATCGAAGGCGATGCCTTCTTCACTGGCGGCAGCCTCGAATATCTGTTCGGAATGGTCACAGTCGACGAGAATAAAAATGTTAAATACGATACCTTCTGGGCGACAAACCGGATGGAAGAAAAGCAAGCTTTCATTTCAGTGATGAAGTTCATTCTCGAACGGATCGAAAAATATCCGGACCTGTCCATTTATCATTATGCCCACTACGAACCCACGACTTTTAAACGCCTTGCGCACAACTACGCCGTTTACGAGCAAGAGCTCGATGATTTTTTACGAAAAGGTAAGTTTGTCGATTTGCACGTGGTCGTAAAAGAGGCGCTTATCGCGAGCGTTGAACGATACTCTTTAAAAGACATTGAAAAATTTGCGAAGTATACTCGAAAAGTTGATCTACGTGAGGCTGGTATCTCCAGGAAGCAGTTAGAAAAATCATTGCAATTGAATGAGTTTAATTCACTAGGACCGACTACAATCGAATTGGTAAAAAACTATAATGAAGATGATTGTTTTGCAACGCACGCCCTGCACCAATGGCTTGAATTTGAAAGGACGGCGCTTATTGAGAATGGACAAAGCATAGTCAGACCGATATTTACTACAGATCCCCCAGACGAGAAACTTGTCGAACTCGAAAGGCGTTCCAAGCTTTTGTTTGAGTCGCTCACAAAAAATCTGCCCGCTGACCGGGATAACTGGAACGATGCGAACAAAGCGAAATGGTTGCTGGCCAATCAGCTTCAATATTTCAGAAGAGAAAACAAAACGGCGTGGTGGGAACATTTCCGTTTACAAAAAGCAGAATACGATGATCTCATAGAAGAGAGAAAAGCGTTGGTTGGGCTGACATTCCAAAAACCTGTGCCATCGACGGGTAACCTACCTGTACACCAATACTCATTCCCTGATCAAGAGACAACCCTAAAGGAGGATGACGTAGTTTTTATTGTGAACAGCTACAATGAAGAGAATCGCATCGGGATTCAACTGGGGACAATTATTAACATTAATTGTGCAGATCGTTTGGTTGAAATCAAAAAGACGGCGAAAACAACCGACGTCCATCCCAAAGCAATTCATGAATACGACATCATAGGAATAGAAAAACTGTGGAATGCCATTCTTTCAATCGCCAATGAGGTGTATGATGAAGG
Organism: Chryseolinea sp.; assembly: GCA_035641895.1. Classification (GTDB taxonomy): domain Bacteria; phylum Bacteroidota; class Bacteroidia; order Cytophagales; family Cyclobacteriaceae; genus Chryseolinea. Next base: position 1,170 of record DASQTN010000349.1, read on the forward strand.
GTTTGATCGCACCAACGACTACTGGGCGGCAAAGGACTTGTTGATGAGTCGTAAACCTCAGTTGGCACCTGCTGGCGAAACCGGCATAAACACGGGCGAAGAAGTAAAAGAGGCAGCTTCACGGCTGGCCTTAAGTCTCAACCGAAGTATTCTTCCCATACAAGGGCCTCCGGGTACGGGCAAAACATTTACAGGGGCACACATCATAATTAATCTGATCAAGGCAAAGAAAACTGTAGGGGTTACAGCGGTCAGTCACCGGGTAATAACCACACTTTTTGAAACTGTGCATAAAGAGTCAAAAACGCTCGGTGTTTCCATTGACTTCGTTCATAAAGTCACAGAAAAGCAGTCTATGCCGGATTGGATCAAGCAGCTGACAGATAAAAAGAAGGTTAAAAAGTCAATTGATTCGCTTGCGGTCGTGGGTGGCACGGCATGGCTATGGGCTGATGATGATTTTCGTGATGCTGTGGATTATCTGATTGTTGATGAAGCAGGGCAGATGGCGATGTCACAAGTGTTAGCTTCTTCACGTGCCTGCAAGAACCTGATTTTGCTTGGCGATCCGCAGCAACTTGAACAACCGCAAAGGGGAGCTCACCCTGAGGGCAGTGGCGTCGCCGCCTTAACGCACCTGCTCGACGGCAAGGCCGTGATGCCGGAAGGGAAGGGGCTGTTCTTAAATGTTACGAGGAGGATTAATCCTGCCATCGCAAAATTTACTTCGGAGATTTTTTATGACGGTAAGCTTGAGGCTCTAGCTGAACTGGCCAATCAAAAGATCAGCGGAGGATCGATGTTCGATGGTGACGGATTGTTTTACGTACCGGTACAACATACAGGTAATCAAAATCGCTCCGATGAAGAGATTGAGAAAGTGGACCTTGTTGTAAAGAACCTTCTCGCGCATGCATCGTGGTCTGATTCAAAAGGCATTACCTATCGCATTAACCCAAAAGACATCCTTGTCGTGGCGCCTTACAATGCGCAGGTAGACGGTCTCCGGGCGAGAGTGAAAAACGTGGATGTCGGTACCGTCGATAAATTTCAGGGACGCGAAGCTCCTGTTGTAATTTATTCTATGACTGCCTCCACAGTCGACGATGCTCCGCGTGGCATGGACTTCTTGTTTAATCCGAATCGATTAAATGTGGCCACAAGCCGGGCGAAATGCATTTGTATTCTCGTTGCGTGTCCGGCTCTTTTCGAAGCTGAATGTAATACCATTGAGCAAATGAAATGGGCAAATTCGTTGTGTCGGTATCGGGAGTTGAGCAAAGAGGTTAATCTGTAGTAACCGATCGCGAATTGCGTGGACGTTTCGGTCGAAGAATGTTCCCGCGTAATCCACCAGATGCTTCAATGGCTGTTGTTTAATAGGGTGAGCACTCATTGAAATTCGTTTTAAGACTTCAAAAGCTGCAATGCTAATGACAATCAAGGCGTACGCGGCCGCGATTAAATCACCATTATTAAAATTTAGTCTGGTCTCGCATTTAAGTATCGATCTAAAGCACTTCGAGTCCTTTATAATTCGGTTCGCAATTGTTCCATTGAATTTGGGAAACGTTCATCTGTTCGTCCCGTTTGGAAATGAAAAAGAACATTATGAAAACCTTAAAATTTCCTGCCACGTCGGCAACGACCGAAAATCACATTGGCAACAGATCAATTGATGCCTATTTCAAACTACCAGTTAAAGAAATTTCTGCCTCAAAAAATATTTACGAAACTCGCATCAGCAGGAGGCAGATAATTGGTTCCCGAAAATTCAAGATTGCATTGTTCGCGGCTTATTCCTCCCTGCTAGTGGTGTTTGCACTCATTGTTTATACGGCCATAGTTCTCGATCCCAGATTTCCGTTTTAACGGAGTGCATTACAACCGACGGCGGAGTTAGCGTGTCTAAGATTTGGACATGAAATTTTAATTTTCCTCATGAAACGTTTCAAATCTATTCTGTTGGTGATGATGGTATTAGTGATGTTCGGTTGCGACGAGTCTGCCGATCTTGAAGCGTGTCGGGAAGATTTAAAAGCAGATTGTTTCTGTACAATGCAGTATACACCGGTTTGTGGATGTAACAATAAAACGTATGGGAACGCATGTGTCGCAGGCTGCCATGGAATTTCAGAATTTACACCCGGGGCTTGCAATGATTAAATGCGAGACTCAACATTAGAGGCGGTGCTCAGGAATTTTTCAATCGATTCAACATCCTCTTAGAATACTCAAACACCGCTCTTTCCTTCGGTGTTTTCAAAAAATCTGGTGGGTGATCGGATCCGAACGTTCGTGCCCGATATCCGATCAGTCGAACCTACACTCTCTCTATGTTATACCAGACAAAGGCCTAAATTTTTGATTAAACGAAATATTCATGAGAACGAAATTCTGGCATAATTATTAAAACTACGTTTAGGAATTAATTAAGGTCTCGACATGAGAAAATATCAATTGGGAGAATTTGAAGAGATCGTCATGCTGACTGTTGCTCTCTTATTTAAGGATGCATACGGAG
>DASQTN010000350.1:0-5691 GCA_035641895.1 Chryseolinea sp.
GTTGTGGTGCCGATAATCTCTTCTCTAGACAAAGTACATAGCTTATCAACATATAAAAAAGGATTCCGATGCGGGATTAACGTTTCGATTTCTTTTACCACAAAAATAGATTTGTATCAAGGTAAGAAATAACTTTTAGAATTTTTTCCCTCGCCACACCGAAGAATTCGGTAAGGAAAATGGCCGTCCAAGTGTGTTTATACGCACATCCTCAGCTTGAACTCAAATTCTTCCATTGGTCAGCAATATTTTAGGATAAACAAATCGAATGCTCTAAATTAATCCTGCGAGCACCTAACATCAACATATCTATGAGTACATCTCCACTAAAATCTTCAAAAAAAATCAATCGCAGGGAGTTCATGGCATCCACGGTGGGTGCGTCAGCAGCATTTACAATTGTTCCGCGCCACGTCATAGGCGGAACGGGATTTATCGCTCCGAGCGACAAACTGACTTTGGCGTACATTGGCTGCGGTACGCAAGGCATGCGCGAAATGGCTCAACTTATTACCAACCCAAAAGTTCAAATCGTAGCTGTCTGCGATCCCAATAAATTGAGTGAGGATTATATTGACTGGTCTGCGAACGGGATACGTGATGGGATTCGGAAAACACTAGGCGACGCTACATGGGGCGAACACTTCAAAGGCATCCCAGGAGGACGTGACATTGGACAAGAGTTTGTTGAAAAATATTACTCAAAATCAGATAAGAAATACAAGGGATGCACTTCATACGAGGATTTCAGAGAACTTCTTGAAAAAGAAAAAGACGTTGACGGCTGGAAGGTTATGACACCCGATCATCTACACGCCACTATTTCTATCGCTGCCATGAAAAAAGGAAAACATGTTGTGATACACAAGCCGATTGCAAACCGTATGCGTGAATCGAAACTTGTTATAGACACGGCGCGTAGCACAGGCGTTAGTACTCACTTGCTGGCCTGGAGCACACGGCCAGGAAACGATCTTGTAAAAAAATGGATTGCTGAAGGTGCCATTGGAAATCTTAAGGAGATTCACAATTGGTCATACAGACCCGTTTGGCCACAATGGACTACGATCCCAAAAGATACGCCTCCAGTCCCAAAGGATTTCAACTGGGATCTTTGGCTGGGTCCGGTTCCTGAACGGCCGTATCATCCGAATTACACCCATTGTGTGTTTAGAGGTTGGTATGACTTCGGTGGTGGCAGTATTGCAGATATGGGACATTATAGTTTATGGCCCATGTTCATGACGCTTGGGATTAATACACCACCTAATAGCGCTGAAGCCTATGCTACGACTACCCGTACCGTTGAAAATCATGTAAGCAAAAATGTGGTTAACGATGTAGCTTTTCCCTATTCGTGCATTATCAGATTTAAATTTCCTAAACAAGAGTCGCTTCCAGCGTTTGATCTTTTTTGGTACGATGGCGGAATGAAACCTCACACACCCGAAGAAATGGAAGTTGACGGGAAGGATCTACCAAGCGAAGGAATGTTATTCGTCGGCGATAAAGGAAAAATCTTGGGTGGGTTCAGAAATGAAAAACCCGTGCTGCTTCCAGAAAGTAAAATGAAGGCTTATATGGAAGGTAAGAGCCCGTCAGAGGATGAACCAAATCGTGGAGATGATGTGTGGATCGACGCCTTTAAAGAAAAAAAACAGTCGCCAGGCAGTTTCCTGTTAGCTTCGACAATTTCAGAAACGATCAACCTTGGTGCTATTGCGCTTCGCGCAAAGAAGAAAGTAATTTATGATTCCGCTAAAATGGAGATCACCAATATTCCCGAGGCCAATAAATATTTGACACGGGAATATCGAAAGGGCTGGGAGCTTGAAGGAGTTTAATTTGTCTCCACTAGAGAAGCAATGTCGAAAACAATAAAAAATGACATCTCTTTGGCGCAATGGGCGCTTGTAGAAGAAGTTCGCGCGGGCAAATGGAAGACTCTGGATTTTGCAAAAATCGCCAAACAGGATTTGGGTCTTAACGGAATTGAATATGTCAATACCTTGATGGACGTGCCGACGGAGGAGTATCTCAAAAAACTGAAAAGGCATGCTGAAGAATTTCAGGTTACGAACGTATTGATCATGGTAGATGACGAAGGGGACGGATGTATGCCAACGAAAGAAGGTCGCCGGCAGTTTGACATCAATCATAGAAAATGGATTGACATCGCCAGTTTCCTTGGGTGTAAGAGCATTCGTACGAATTGCAGAGGTCCTGAAAATGTCGACAAGCACGAAGCATTAAAATGGGCAACAGAATCATACCACCTTTTGTTGGAGTATGCAGTCCCCGCCAGGGTTAACGTCTTGATTGAAAATCATGGTGGCGTTTCCAATGATCCTGAATTTATCGTATCACTTATGAAAGAAGTTGATCACCCATGTTTTGGCACGTATCCTGATTGGCGGGAGCCTGAAAACGATTTTGACAATTATCGGTACCTGCAGAAAACATTGCCATTTGCCCAGGGAATGTCTTACCGAAATCAACCAACGGATGAACTAACTGTAAAGATGATTAACCTTGCAAAACGCTCGGGATATCGTGGCTGGTATGGAATTGAGTCCAGTGGTCGTGAAGCGATAACAAAGGGAAAGGAGCTATTAATTAAATGTTTAATGGAAGAATAAGTTTGAAAACGAATCTTTGATCAAGAACAAAAACACAACCATATGAAATTTGCCCTTCTTACTGTCACATATTCCGGACTTTTTTATTCTGGAAAAGCATTGTCGATTGAACAACAAATTCACAAAGCAAAGGCAATGGGATTCGATGGTTTAGCAATAGAAACCAAACGCCCGGTTGGTTCTCCCCTCGACTTAAACAAAGCAACCCGGCTTCGTATCAAGGGCGTTGCAGCAGATCAAGGTATTGAACTTTGCGCAGTGGAAAGTATGAGTAACTTCTGCAGTCGCCACAGCGAAGAACGCGAGAATAATCTCGCCATGATGAAAGAGGTACTGGAACTTGCTCACGACCTGGACGTCAACATGGTAAAAATTTTTGCGGCATGGCCCGGCATCATCGATGATGAAGAGGCTATCGCCATGTATTCACCTTACGAAAAAGGTAACTATTTCAAGCCTTTGAATCCACTCGACTTAAAGGTTTGGAACAGAGCAATCAATGGAATACGGGAGGTGGCAACGTGGGCAGAAGATCTTGGAATTACGCTGCTGCTTCAAAATCACGCGCCGGTTCTGCGACCGGGATATGAAGATGCATTGGCCATGATGCAGGAGATTGAGCGGGATAACGTCAAGCTGTGTATCGACGTTCCGTTGTTCTCGGATCGTCAAAGGAGTGAATACGTCAAAGAAGCAGTGAGAAAATGTGGTGAACATCTATTGTACACACATTATGGTGCCTGGAACTTTGTAGAAACGGAAAACGGTGAAGTAGCACAAGAGCCGGCTCCACACCACGGTGGAAAAATCAATTATGAAACGTTCATTGACGCACTTTATCAAAATAATTATCAAGGGTTTCTAACTTCTGAATATTGTTTGCCCCTGATTAAAAATCACAAAATTGCGGGAGTTGAAGAAGTCGACAAGGCAACAATTTTAGCCATGCGCTATATGAAAAAATTATTGGCGGAGGTGTCAACACCTAAAAAAGCAGCATCACCAAAACCCACGTTAGCTTAGCGAATTAAAAAATAATTTTCACTTCGTATTCCTTCAAACCAAGAAAGGCTCAATGAAAGTACGCTTAATGGCTATGATGTTCCTCCAGTTTTTCATTTGGGGCTCGTGGTATGCTACCGGTGGCAACTACATGAAAAGCCATGGAATGAGTGACATCATTTATCTGGCGTACATGGTAAGTCCTATCGGATCAATCGTGTCGCCTTTTTTCCTTGGTATGATCGCAGACCGGTTTTTCGCAGTTCAGCGGGTCATGGGCGTGATGCATATTCTGAGTGGGATATTTGTATTCGCGGCACCGTTAGTTGGCGAAGCTTCCCAGGTATTGTTTCTGGTGTTCCTTCTTTTTCATATGCTCTGCTATATGCCTACCGTTGGATTGGCCACAGCAACTGCATTTCACCTGCTAAAAGATAAGGAACACGACTTTCCGTTTGTTCGTGTATTTGGAACAATAGGGTGGATCGCTGCCGGCATCATTGTTAGCTATTTATTGCAGGGCGATACAACCGCCCTGCCGATGTATGTGGCAGGCGTTGGGGGTATTCTCATGGGGCTTTACAGCTTCACCTTGCCGAATGTGCCACCGAAGGGTGCGGGACGGAAAATTTCTGCCCGCGACATCATCGGCCTCGATGCTTTGAAGCAATTGCACTCCCGTCCCTTTGTAATTTTTGTGATCGGGCTGTTGCTTATCAGTATTCCCTTTGCCAGCTACTTCGCGTACGTGCCGATATTTCTAAAAGACGCAAACGTCACAAATCCTGCTTTTAAAATGACTTTTGGCCAAATGTCCGAAGTTTTGTTTTTGTTACTGATGCCTTGGTTTTTTCGAAAGCTCGGCATCAAATGGGTCATGGTTTTGGGTCTTGCCGCCTGGACCATCCGTTATGCTTTATTCTCCTTTGGCGCAAGTGACGCTGTTGCGTCAATGTTAATTCTTGGAATCTTGCTGCATGGCGCCTGCTACGATTTCGTTTACGTCGCAAGCCAGGTCTATATTGATCAAAAGGCTTCTGCGGAAATCAGAGCGCAGGCACAAGGATTTTTCGTTTTGATTTCCTATGGCGTTGGACAAGGGCTGGGCACGCTGGCGGCTGGCTGGATTTTTAATAGTATAATGGGAGATGGGGAAACGACACTTCAACAATGGCAGTCTTTCTGGGCCATACCATTGATTTTTGCTTTGATTGTCACGATACTGTTCATGTTCGGCTTCAGCGAAAGACAGGTCGATAAAAAACGAGCAGTAGTCTTAGAATAAGAATAGTTACATTATTCGTCGAGCAACTTTTTCAACGCTTCATGGACGTTATTAAAATTGAATTTGGCAATGGCCTGCTCCATCAGCCGGTTGATATCATCAAGGCACAGATTGCCTATACTGCCTTCATGCGTGTGCTGAACTGTCAGTGAAGGATTGTAGTTCCCTTGTTCAATGTCCAACCCAACTTTTTTGTAAGCATCACGAAATGGCATACCCGACAGCACCAGCTTATTTACTTCTTCGACACTGAATAAATATTTGTATTTCTCATCCGCAAGAATATTCTGCTTTACTGAAATATTGGAAAGCATCAGGTGTGCCATTTGAATACATTCTTTAAGATTTTGAATCGCGGGGAAAAGGACTTCTTTGAGAAGTTGCAGGTCGCGGTGATAGCCTGAAGGCAAGTTGGCTGTTGTTAATGTGATGTCATTTGGTAACGCCAGCATTTGATTACACCGCGCGCGAATTAATTCAAAAACGTCAGGGTTTTTTTTATGAGGCATGATACTGGAGCCTGTTGTCAATTCATCTGGAAAGCTGATGAAGCCAAAATTTTGGTTAAGAAACAAGCATGCATCCATCGACATTTTTGCAAGTGTGGCCGCTATGTTGGCAAGTGCGCCGGCTACGATACGTTCGCTCTTGCCTCTTCCCATTTGCGCGTATACAACGTTGTAGTTAAGATCTTCAAATCCCAACAGCTCGGTGGTCATTTTTCGATTGAGTGGAAAGGAAGAACCGTATCCTGCCGCTGAACCC
>DASQTN010000351.1:0-7457 GCA_035641895.1 Chryseolinea sp.
CACAAGGCCCAAAAATTTCGGTCGGCGACGTCAACGGTGACAAGCTTGACGATTTTTTTGTGGGCGGAGGCGCTGGGCAAGCAGCCGTTATTTTTATTCAGGAAAAAAACGAAAACTTTAAACGTTCGATGCAGCCGTCGATTGAGGTTGATTCTTCTTCCGAGGATATAGATGCTGCATTTGTCGATGTTGATGCAAATGGCACGCTTGACTTGATCGTCGTAGGAGGTGGACAAGAATTTAAGGGAGGGAATAAAAATCTTTACCCTCGCCTATATTTAAATAACGGCCGTGGAAATTTTACAAAGACTTCGAAAAACCTTCCGGCGATCGCCATTGATGCTTCATGCGTAAGGCCTGCAGATATCGATAAAGACGGTGATGCTGATCTCTTTATTGGTGGAAGAGTCGTTCCAGGACAATATGGATTAGATCCACCAAATCTTTTGTTAATAAACGACGGGTCTGGTGTATTTCGTGATGAGTCAGCGCGACTACAAAAAAATGGTGGTGTTCAGCTTGGCATGGTTAGCGATGCTATATGGTCACATATCAATGAAGACGATCGAATTGATTTGATGATCGTTGGAGAATGGATGCCTATTACAGTCTTGATCCAGAATGATAGAGGTATTTTCGAAGACAAAACGAACGAGTATGGGCTCGCGAAAACGAATGGTTGGTGGAACACAATCGTCGCTCATGATTTTGACAAAGATGGCGATGTTGATTTCGTGGCGGGAAACTTGGGTCTTAACTCCAGATTGAGAGCAAGTGTAGACGAGCCGGTTAGTATTTTTGTCGGAGACATTGACAACAACAACAGCTTAGATCATATTTTAACATACTATAATCAGGGAATAAGTTATCCATTGATTTCACGAGATCAACTGGTGAAACAAATACCCGCTCTGCGACGAAACTTTTTACGATACGATAGTTATAAAAATGTAAAACTACAGGATATCGTTGACGTCGGTCTGCAAAAGAAATTTATAAGAAAGGATGTTTATACGTTTGCTTCTGTTTACCTGTCAAATGACGGAAATGGCAATTTTTCAACAACGGATCTTCCCCGAGAAGCGCAGATGTTCCCTATTTTTTCTATGTGCATAGATGACGTCAATGACGATGGTAGCCCGGATATTTTCGCGGTAGGCAACTTAGATGCCGTCCAGCCTGATTTTGGTAGGTATGATGCCGGATATGGGTTAGTTTTAGCCGGCGACAATAAAGGTGGCTTCATTCCATTGCCATCGCAAAGGTCCGGCTTTATTGTAAAAGGCCAAGGACGCGATGTAAAGCCCATAATGACTTTTAAAAATCGCAAAAGGTTCCTGGTTTCACGAAATAATAACACCCTTATGCTTTTTGGGCAGGCCGAGGATTAAAAGTGGAATGGAAATTTATCGTTAACTGCCTTCTTTTATTTATTTTCCTGTTTCGAAAAAAAAAGATGCGAAGGGAACTGCTTTTTTTTCTTATTATTTTTTCCGCTTGTTCAAACATTAAGGACGACGCTTACCGTCCCAATGGGGCAAATTCCCTTTTCACAAGGCTCCGTTCGGAGACGACAGGTCTTGAGTTTGAAAATACAGTTTCGACTACCAGTGATTTAAACGTTTTTCGCTACCGTAATTTTTACAACGGTGGCGGTGTAGGTCTGGGAGACTTTAACAATGATGGCCTCACAGATGTGTATCTGACGTCCAACATGGGCGATAATAAACTTTTTGTGAATAAGGGAAGTTGGAAATTTGAGGACATGACGACATCGGCGGGTGTGAAAGGAGCAAAGGCGTGGTCTACGGGCGTAAGTATCGTTGATATTAACGCTGATGGCTTCCTAGATATTTACGTTTGTAACGCCGGCGATGTTCAAAACGGCAATCGGGAAAATGAGCTGTTTATAAATAATGGAAATTTAACATTTAAGGAAAGTGCGGCAGAGTTTGGTCTTGCCGACCGCGGATTTAGCACTCACGCTGCATTTTTTGATTATGATAAAGACGGTGATCTCGATTGCTACGTTCTGAATAATTCATACAAACCAGTTTCTTCTCTGGGATATAGAAATCTCCGGCACGTGCGTGACGAATTCGGAGGACATAAGCTATATCGAAATGATAATGGCAAGTTTACTGATATAAGTGAAGCCGCAGGCATTTATGGTAGCGTTATCGGATTCGGATTAGGTGTTACCGTTGGTGATGTAAATCAGGATTCCTGGCCAGACCTTTATGTTTCTAATGATTTCTATGAGCGTGATTATCTGTATATCAACAATGGTAACGGAACATTTAATGAAGAGCTTGAAAGTCACATGGGGCACATCAGTATGTTTTCGATGGGTGCCGATATCGCGGATTTAAATAATGATGGCTATCCTGAGATTTTTTCAACGGATATGCTACCTGACGACGATATCCGATTGAAGACACTTACTGCCTTCGAGACCTATGATGTCTATCAATTGCGTCTTAAGAACGGCTACTATCATCAATTCATGCGAAATATGATGCACCTTAATAACAGAGATGGAAGCTTCACGGAAGTAGGGTCTCTTGCCGGCGTCGCTGCTACGGACTGGAGTTGGGGTGCGCTGATTGCAGATTTCAATAATGACAGAAATAAGGAAATTTATGTCTGCAACGGGATTTATAAGGATCTTATCAATCAGGATTTTGTAGAGTACTTGGGAAGCAGCGATCAGATGCGAACAGCCATTGAAGGCAAAGAAATCGATTTTGAAGAGTTTACTGAAAAAATGCCGTCAGAAAAAGTAAGCAATTTTATGTTCGTTCGGCAATCCGAATTGCAATATAAAAACGTGGCAGAGGAGTGGGGGCTGGGCGAGCCGAGTTTTTCCAACGGAGCTGCCTATGGCGACCTGGACAATGATGGAGACTTGGATTTAATTGTAAACAACGTCAATCAGGAAATATTCGTGTACAAGAATCAAAGTCGTGAGGTAAATCATAATAACTACCTGGCACTTCAATTTAAAGGAAAAGATAAAAACATTTTCGGATTGGGCGCAGTGGTCCACGCGTATGTCGACTCCAGTATTTTAACGTTTGATAATATGCCCATTCGTGGATTTCAATCGAGCATGGATTATAAAGTGATCGTTGGATTAGGTGACGCCCTGAATGTGGATAGCCTTATCGTGAGCTGGCCCAATCAGAAAAGCCAAACACTGAGGGACGTTAAAGCGAACCAGTTAATAACCGTTCGAATTGATGACGCAAATGAAACCCGTAACGTCGCAGCCAAAGTGGAACCGCACCTTACACAGCTGTCAACCGATTCTATTGGCCACAAGGAAAATTATTATAACGATTTTGATCGTGACAGACTTCAATACCATATGCTTTCCACGCAAGGTCCGGCATTTGCCAAAGCTGACCTAAATGGTGATGGCAGGGACGATTTTTTTCTGGGAGGGTCGATCGGAAGTTCCGGTTTGATTTATATTCAAAATGCTGATGGAAAATTCACACCGTTGCCAGATCACCTTTTTCAGGCGGATACGACGACAGAAGAAGTTAATGCTGTTTTCTTCGATGCGGATCAGGACGATGATTTGGATTTATATGTAGTAACGGGTGGCACCGAACATATAACATCATCTCAAGAACAGATTGACCGCCTCTACATCAACGACGTTGATAAAGGTGGCTCGCTCAGTTTCAAAATAGAAGCCGATCGTCTGCCGGCTATTGCTCAAAGCGGCAGTTGTGTCAGACCTGCCGACGTTGACAACGATGGTGATATAGATCTTTTCGTCGGCACAAGAGTGATTCCGACACATTATGGCGTTCCACCTGATCAAACGTTGCTCATCAATGACGGCAAGGGTTTTTTTAAAGACGCAACGGCTTCAATGGCTCCTCAGTTTAAAAAAATGGGAATGGTTACTGATGCTTTCTGGTTTGATTATGATAAAAATAATTTTCCTGATTTGCTCGTTGTAGGAGAGTGGGTGCCGATAACACTTTTCCTTAATGATGGAAAAAAACTTTCGAAAGCCGAAAACATTCCAGGCTTCAGCCGTACGGAAGGATGGTGGAACAGGATTAAGGAAATGGATATCGACAATGATGGCGACCTAGATTTCATCCTAGGGAATTTAGGATTAAATTCATTTTTTGAACCGTCTGAAACAGAACCAGTTTCCTTATATGTGAGTGATTTTGATAAGAATGGTTCTATCGAGCCGATATTTACTTTTGCAAAGCAAGGCGATGAGTATCCGTTTGCCTTACGTCAGGATATTATAAAGCAGATTAACTCATTAAAAAAGGAATTTGTTTTTTACAAAGACTACGCCGATAAATCTATTAAGGAAATTTTTGACGAAAACTTGCTGGAGGAAGCGACGAAACTTAACTTTTATGAACCGCAGACCTCTTTGTTAATAAATCAAGGACCTAAAGGCTTCTCCTTAAGGCATCTGCCGATACAAGCCCAGTTCGCCCCTGTGTACGGAATTGAAGTTTATGATATCGATGGTGACGAACTGGAAGATATTCTACTTGGTGGAAATTTATTCGCTGTGAAACCTGAAGTGGGAAGGTATGATGGCTTGCGTGGCCTGGTTTTAAAAAATGATGGAAAAGGAAATTTTAACGCGATGACTGCAAATGAATCAGGCTTAAGAATAGGAGGAGAAATCAGACACATTAGCGCTTTATCTAATGGAAGAAAAAAACATCTTGCCTTCGTTAGAAATAATAACACCTTCCTATTGTATGCCAGGGCGAAAGAATAAAGGCTTCAATTCGTAAATAGTGTCACCATAAAATCTTGCAATGAAATATCTAATAGTTTTCATTTTAGTATTGCCTCCATTAATCTGCGTTTCGCAACAGGAGCCGACCTGGTCCGTGGAAGCAACGAAATTTAATCCGGGCAATTACTTCGGCGTAACGGTTGCCAACGGTATGATCGGAATCGTTTCGTCGCCGGAGCCTTTAAGAGTGAAGGATGTCGTGCTAAATGGGGTATACGATTATTACCAGCGAGGAAGAGTTTCAAATATTCTTAAAACCTTCAATCATGTCAACATGAATTTGGATGTGGATGGGAGGCGAGTAGTTGCGGCTGAAATATCCAATTACAAACAGGTACTTGACATGAAAAAAGCGCAGCTGATCACTTCTTTCGACGTGTCAGACAAAGTTAGTGTAAAGCATACGTTGATGTCGCTAAGGCAATTACCTTACACAGCGCTAAGCATCGTTGAATTCGAGGCAAAAAAAAATGTGTCGGTTGTTCCAATGAGTGTTATCGAAGCACCTAATCATTTATTGGACGTTCGAAATTCTTACAGCGAAATTGACCGGCCTCATGTTAAGATTCCATTGCTTTCATCAGTAGGAAAGAGCCCGTCGGGTAAGCATACCGTGGCAGTAAGCAATAGTTTTATTTTTTCAGAGGGTCATGGCAAAGAGCCTGCATTGATTCATGAAGATTGGGATTATAACATGCACCTCGCAAAATTTTCTAAGAAATTGAATGCCGGTGAACGCTACACCTTTAGCATAGTTTCATCGGCTACGTCGACTGCTCATTTTGACGATCCATTAAACGAAGCAGAGCGGCTCACCATCTTTGCGATGTTAGAAGGAACGGAACGGTTGATTCAGCGGCACGAAGCAGAATGGGAAAAATTATGGCAAAGCGATATCGTTGTGGAAGGTGATGCACAATCTCAGCGCGACATTCGTTTTGCATTATATCATCTTTATTCGTTTGCCCGTGAAGGAACGGCCTATAGTTTATCGCCTATGGGACTTTCCGGCCTCGGCTACAATGGACACGTGTTTTGGGATACCGAACTGTGGATGTACCCCCCATTGCTTGCAATGCAACCTGAGATAGCAAAATCGCTGCTGGAATATCGTTATCAACGATTGGCAGCAGCTAAACAAAATGCATTTTCGCATGGATACAAAGGCGCAATGTTTCCATGGGAGTCCTCCGATGAAGGCACCGAGGATACACCTGTGTGGGCGCTGACCGGCCCGTTTCAACATCACATTACAGGATGTGTAGGATGGGCCTTTTGGAAATATTACCAGGTTACAAAAGACAAAATCTGGCTGCGCGATCGTGGATATCCGGTGTTAAAGGAGGTAGCCGATTTTTGGACAAGCAGAGTGGAACGTAAAGGCACGGGCAACTATGAAATCAACAACGTTATAGGCGCCAATGAGTGGCAAGAAAACATCGATAACAATGCTTTTACAAATGCGATGGCTATCTCAGTCCTCCGATATGCCACACTCGCCGCGAAAGAGTTGAGTTTAAGGGCGGATCCTGAATGGGAGCACGTGGCTTCAAATATCCCTGTTCTGAAATTTCCTGATGGCACTACAAAAGAAAACCGTACCTATAACGGCGAACAAATTAAGCAGGCGGATGTAAATCTATTAGCCTTTCCCCTGGAATTTATACAGGATCGTTCGCAAATTGAAAAAGATCTCCGATACTACGAAGGACGGATGTCGCCGGAGGGTCCTGCGATGGGATTTTCGGTGCTGGCAACGTTGCATGCAAGGCTTGGCAATACGCAGAAGGCTTTTGAGATTTTTCAACAAAGCTACAAAGGCAACGAGGTTCCACCGTTCGGGGTGCTGGCAGAGACCGCTGGCGGAACAAATCCCTATTTTGCGACCGGTGCGGGTGGAATGTTACAGTCTGTAATTTTCGGATTTGGCGGGCTCCGTATCTCCAATGACGGAATCCTTCAGCTTAAATCTTCGCTGCCTTCACAGTGGAAAACCCTTCAAATCAAAGGAGTAGGTGTAGAAAGGAAAACCTACTCGGTTAATAAGTAGCTAAGCGCACGTAAAAGCGCATTTTTTATTTCTGAAGATTCGGTACTTTTGGGGTTTAATTATCGATATTCTATGAGGAATTCTTGGATAGGTTTGACTTTGTTTTGCCTTGTTTTTATTTCCTGTTCCAGCGACGATAACGAATGGAAATTCAAGGTGGAGCGAGCAGACTTCCTGCATCGTTCTGTAAAGCAAGTAACGGATGTAATTGTCCACGATATCTTTTCTCCCCCGGTAGCGTCGCGCATTTATGCATATATGAGCGTTGCCGGCTATGAAGCCGCAATTCATCAGGACAAAAAATACGCAACACTTGCCGGACAGTTAAACGGCCTCGAGCCCGTGCCCCAACCCGTGGAAGGAGAAGAGTATTGTTTTCAACTTGCGTCTGTACAAGCCCTATTGAAAGTGGGCAGAACGCTAGTATTTTCTGAAGATAAGATGGATATCTTTTACGACAAGATCATGGAGGAATTCAAGGATACCGATATTCCGGATGACGTATATGAAAGGTCAATTGCTTACGGCAACCAGGTAGCGGATCATATTGTAGCATGGTCTGGCAAGGACAATTATAAGCAAAGCCGTTCCTTCCCTAAATATTCTATTTTA
>DASQTN010000352.1:0-4272 GCA_035641895.1 Chryseolinea sp.
AGCGCGTTTCGCGATGTACACTACGCAAGGCCAGATCATCGGTAATGTAACGAGCAATTCTTACGGTGGAATTACGGTTGCGTTACCCGAACTTTTCGCTGAAGCAAAAAATATTATGGGAGGGCCCTGGAGCGTTTGGATTGGTGCGCGGTTTTTTCGTGGTGAAGACATTCATATCATTGACCACTTTTATTTTGATGATCATAGTTCCCAGGGATTCGGCGTGCAGCGAAAGAATACACAGTTCTCCATTATGTTGCCTGCTTCGGTTGATACCACGTCATCAGTGCCTCCTTACTTTTATGTGAACATTGTTAACGGTACTCCAGTGCTTGGTTTACGTAATCGGGCCGTCTATATTTTGGAACACGTTGTTCCACTTAAGCAAGGATATTTAAAATTATTGGCCGAATATCAGCGACTGGCGTCAGCAACGTTAGAAGATACCGTAGTGGGATCAAATTATCCCACTGACTATGGATATGTGCTCGGATTAAAATATAAAAAGCACCTAACGATGCCGTTGCCTGGTTCCTTTTACGATGTCAGTATTCGGTATGGCTCCGGAATTGCTAACGGTGGCGATGGGGGCGCAAGTAAAACATTTCTCACTTATGGAGGTCCTAATCTGGCAACTCAGGATTTCAAAAATGCATGGTCGGTTGCTATGACCGGAAGCGTTCTTTTAAATTTCAGCTCTAATTATTCCCTGAACGCTTACGGCTTTTTTACGAAAAGCAGGGGAGCCAGCGATAGCCTTAACACGACATCGGATTATAACAATCGCCTTTTATTTAATCGGAAGACGGACTTTGCTATTGGCGCGCGGGGTACCTGGTATATTAAAGACTGGCTCCATCTATTACATGAGCTGAATTTCTCTTCAAGAAAAGATGGGACTCAAGATCCTGCCCAGATGGTTAAATTTAGCATAGCCCCCACACTGGTTCCTAATGGAAAACGTAATGTTTGGAGCCGCCCTCATTTTAGATTCGTGTATAGCGTAGCGCATTACAATAAATTTGCTGCTGATAATCTCTATTCGCCTTATCTGGCACAAACCGGCAGCAAACGGTGGGGCCACTACTTTGCTGTGAAGACTGAGTGGTGGTTATGGTAGCCGCGGATAATTTATTTTTTTATTCGCTACCTTCATAAACTATAGTTCTGACCGATGGCACTTTGATTGATCGAAAAGCGATTTAATTATAACACTCCATGAAAGAAAAAACAGCAACCAAAATTCACGATCTGACCAACCTGAGCCAAAAAGACTTGATCAAAGTGGCCAGAAAGTTTGCAAATAAACATTGTGTTGGCGATGGAAAGAAATTTAAACTGCAAGATTACGACACAAAACCTGACGTAGATCTTGATCGCGAAGATAAACCTCTCGTTAAGCAAACGCTTCAAATAGGAGTGGATGCTTTGGCTGCCATGCAAGAGGTCTTGTACGCGCAAGATAAATGGTCGTTGTTGGTGATTTTTCAGGCTATGGATGCAGCCGGTAAAGACGGCGCCATCAAACACGTAATGTCAGGTGTTAATCCGCAAGGCTGTCAGGTATTTTCGTTCAAAGCGCCAAGCACGGAAGACCTTGATCACGACTTTCTATGGCGGTGCCAAAAACATTTGCCTGAACGGGGGCGTATCGGAATTTTCAACCGTTCCTACTATGAAGAAGTATTGGTGGTTCGGGTTCACGAAAAAATATTGAAATCGCAAAAACTTCCTGAGAGCTTGCTTACAGACGATATTTGGGAAAATCGCTTTAAGGACATCCGTAATTTTGAAAAGTATCTGACGCGGAATGGGGTGATGGTCATTAAGATTTTTTTGAATGTTTCAAAGGATGAACAGAAAAAGCGGTTTATCGAGCGCGTGGACAATCCGGATAAGAATTGGAAGTTCAGCGCAGCCGATGCCCGTGAACGCGGCTACTGGAAGGATTACATGCATGCTTATGAAGAGATGATTCAGAATACGTCAACGGAAGATTCTCCCTGGTATGTAGTGCCGGCAGACAACAAGTCTTATGCTCGAATCGTCGTGGCTTCGGCTATCATTGAGGCTTTGGCCAGCATGAAATTGGAATATCCGAAAGTGAGCGACGAAAAAATCGCAGAACTTCAGGAAATCAAAAAATCCTTGCTTGCAGAATAGGCTTCCCGTTAGACAAAGCCCGGTTCGCGTAAGGGGACTCACATAACCTCAGCAAGAAAAACTTTGGCTATGCACAGTGGTACGCCTTTAGCGATTTGCGAGTGATGAATTAGCAATTACCATCCGCCACCCAGTGCTTTGTAAAGACGAACGGTCGAGCTCAACTGAAATTGCAGTGCCAAAGACTTTTCAAATTGTGCGCTAAACAGTTCCCGTTCAGCATCCAACACCTGGAGGAAAGAGGTATATCCATTGTCGTAAAGCGCTTTGGAAAGCATGAGAGATTTCTCAGTTGCAGAAACCTGTACCTGACGGGCATTGAATTCATTGCGATATGTTCGAATTTCAGCAAGTGAATTTTCTACGTCAGCAAAAGCATTTAAAATTGTTTGTTCATATTGGTAACCCACCTGCTTTGCAATGGCTCGTTCGACCTCTACCCGCCGCTTGTTTTGTCCCCAACGGAACAACGGGCCGGCTAGTTGACCGGTAATGGATCCCAGGACCGCATCGCCTTGAAATAAATTTCCAATCTCAGGACTTGCAACTCCAAGGAACCCGGTGAGGCTCAACGATGGAAATCGTAAGGCGACAGCTACGCCGATTCTTTCAGTTTGTGAAATCAATTGTTGTTCAGCAGAGCGTATGTCGGGTCTTCTCAGTAGTAATTCAGAAGGCAGACCCATGGGAATATCCATCGGTAGTTGTTGCTGGTCATTGACCAATCCCCGGGTAACGGGCGTGTAGGGTTGCCCAAGCAAAACATTTAATGCATTTTCCGTCCGGATAATTTCACGTTCAAGAGCGTATAATTGTGCTTCCGCGGATGCTGCGATATTTTCTGCCTGTAGTTTGTCAAGTTCGGATACTTCGCCTCTTTCAAATCGGAGAGCAATTATGCGCAGGTATTCTTTCCGGGTTTCAGATGTGCGCTGAGTGATGATAAGCCTCTCATCCAATCCCCGAAGTTGAAAGTATAACTCAGCGATTTCGGCGACGACCAAGATGTAAACCGATTTCCGATCCTCTTCAGATGCCAGCAAGTCAGCGTAGGCCGCACGATTTGCATGGCGAAGTTTGCCCCACAAATCAATTTCCCACGACACATTGCCTAGCAATGAAAATGAGTTTGATGGAAATGCAACGTTAGCTTCCGAGGAAACATCGCGAAAATCGCTCGCCCGAGCCGCCGCGGAATAATCTAAAAACGGCAACATGTTGGCTTTGTTGAAGCCATGAATTGCTTTGGATTGCTCGATTCGTGCGATGGCAATTTTCAGTTCTAAATTCTGGTCGATCCCTTTCTGGATTAGCGTTTGCAGAACGGTGTCCTGATAAACCTCCCACCATTTTAAATTCGTAATAGAATCGGTTCGAACGGAACTTTGCGTATAGGCTTCCGGTGTTTTTGTGGTTGGTCTTTTGTACTTCGGCCCAACGGCGCAGCCGGCGACGATCAGGACTAATCCGATGAAAATTGTTTTTTTCATATCAATGAGGCGGTGCTGAAGGTGTTACAGATGAATCCGTTTTTGCCGCGTGGCCGGATGTCAGTTTCTTTTTCGCGCCTATGCTCTCGATAAAAACAAACAGCGCGGGTACGACAATTACCCCAACAATCGTGGAGATCAAAGTACCCATGAAGACAGCCATGCCCATAACTTTACGAGCCTCAGCCCCCGCTCCCGATGCAGTCAGCAAAGGAACGACACCCAACATAAAAGCAAATGACGTCATCAGAATGGGGCGAAGGCGAAGCTTGGCTGCCTCCATCGCTGCCTCGTACAATGGCTTGCCTTGTTCATAAAGCATCTTTGCAAATTCTACAATCAGAATCGCGTTTTTAGCAGTGAGGCCGATCAACATAACAAGTCCGATTTGTGCAAATACATTGTTGACGTAACTGGGACTCCATAATCCACCAAGCCACAACCCGAAGAACGCGCCCATAATAGCAGCGGGGACCCCAAGCAACACGCTGAAAGGAAGTTTCCAACTTTCATATTGTGCAGCCAGAATCAGGAATACAAAAACCAAAGCGGCCAGAAACACCGTACCTCCTGATCCTTCTGCAGCCTTTTCCTGGAATGACATGTTACTCCAGGCAAT
>DASQTN010000353.1:0-3693 GCA_035641895.1 Chryseolinea sp.
ATGAAGGATGAATTTTGTATAATCTGATTTGAATGCGCTTTCAACAAGGAGCTCGTCTAAGGGCGTTCCAAAAGTTACCGTTGTAAGTGACTGGGTTTCGCCCCGGGTGAATAAAGCAGAGCCATGCGGCGTTGGAAGAATATTTGTTTCCATAGACAACTGGCGAATGTCTTCAGTGCCACGCCCATCCAGTCGTTTACGTTCATCAAGGATCATGTCGCGAACCACGTTATATTGCAGCTCTCCCACATAGACGCCAATGATGGCTTTATCTTCTGCAGGAAGTTCTTCGCCAAGATGTTCCTTAATTTCTTTGTATAGATCGGAGAAAGCATCGCTCCTGTCGTGTTTCGCAGAGGCTGCAGCCGCGATGGCGTACATCTTATCTTTTCCGAAGGCAATGATCTTTTCGTTTAGTTCTTCATTGCGATACGGCTTTGTATATTCTCTTTTAGTAGTCGCCCCAACCTGGCCGCGGAGATCCTGTTGCGCCTTGATCTGTGATTTGATGGCTTCATGCCCCATTTCAATTGCCTTGATAAGGTCTTCTTCCTGGCATTCTTTCGCCTCGCCTTCTACCATCATGATGTTCTTCTCAGTAGCAGCAATGATGAACTCAAGATCACAATCAACCAATTCGGAACGGGTTGGATTGATAATAAACTGGCCATTTTTTCTGCCAACACGCACTTCAGATATAATTTCCTGGATCGGAATATCAGATACAGCGAGCGCAGCAGAAGCAGCTAAACAGGCAAGTGCATCGGGCATCACTTCGTCATCGCTGGAAATAAGGCTGATCAATACCTGGACATCGCATAAATAATCTTCCGGGAAAAGCGGGCGCAGGGCCCGATCGATCAGCCTGCTGGTTAGAATTTCATAATCATTTAAACGGGCTTCTCTCTTAAAGAAAGAACCCGGCACACGACCCGCAGAAGCAAATTTCTCCTGGTAGTCTACAGAGAGGGGAAAAAAGTTCTGACCTTCTTTTGGTTCTTTGTTTGCAACAACAGTCGCAAGCAGGATGCAATTTCCTTGCTGAACGGTGACAGAACCATCGGCCTGCCTGGCCATTTTTCCGGTTTCGATGGTCACCATACGGCCACCACCAATATCAAAATTCACTGATTTAATATCGAAACTCATAATCGTTAAAATTAAATTGTAAGGGACATGCAATCGTCCGTAAAGTAGAGCAAATAAAAGAATTCCCAACTTTAATAGACAGTTGGGAATTTATTATTTATACATAAGAAGCGGCTTATTTACGCAGACCTAATTTCTCAATTAATGCCCTGTAACCGGTAAGGTTATGCTTGCTAAGATAGGTAAGCAATCTTTTTCTTTGACCAACCATCATCATAAGTCCTCTTTGTGAAGAGAAATCTTTCTTGTTGGTTTTCAAGTGATCAGAAATGTGGTTGATACGTTCAGTCAATAGTGCAACCTGGCCTTCAATTGAACCGGTGTTGGAAGCTTTTCCCCCAAAATCTGTAAAAATCTTTGCTCTTTTTTCGATTGTTAAATACGGCATCTCTTTGTTTTTAATAACGTCTTTGTTAATTATCTTTTTTTATTAGCTGGCAAAAGTAGGCAAAATTATTGGAATGTGTAAAAGCGAAGGAAAAATTTGAAAGAAAATACCGTGATTCCAGCCATTTTTTTGTATGAGATGCTAGCGCAAGTGTTTGAAGTTGACACCATATAATATAATAAAAACAATCCCAACGAACCCGGAGGCGAGGGACTGCATGATGGCGAGCATGTTACTGTTTCCGAAAATAAGAAAAGGGCTAACAATACCGACCAGGGTTCCAACGATATAGAGGTAGAAGCCTGTTTTTCTTTGTTTCCACATCATGAGTGCACCCAGGAGGCAAAAAATTCCGGACACTACTGTGGCAATGCCCATGCTCCGGATGTTCTCAGCGGTTAGCAGGCTCATGGAGTTGATCATCTTCCCCGCCATTCTTGTACCTGCATTTTCGTCACCAGACTTTTTGATATCAGCTTCTGCTTTTTCCCGCGCCACAACGAGGCTCTGCGCTTGTTTCTCCGCTTCAAATACCTGGATACCCCCAGTGATAATATAATAGGCACTCCCTATGAAGGTGAGAATGCACAACACGGTCAGAAATACCGGGCGTGCAGGCTGTGCGCCTTCATACTCCTGGAATGTATCAGGCATGAGCGTTGAATTTAGATGGATCGTACAATACTGGCTGGCAAGCGAAGGCTGGTGATCAGGCTTCGTCCATGTACTTTAGATTCAAAGAGAATAAAATTACAAATAGGAAACCACTCAAAGCGGCCAAAATTGACAGCCCCATGGATCCAAAATTATCACCAAAGAGGAGAAAGTGCGTAATCAGATTAAAAAAAGTACCAAGCGTAAAAGAATAAAAGCCAGTACGTTTGAGGCGGAACATCAGCACCGTGCCCACAAGACACAGTATGTATGAGACAACGCACCCGATTGAATATTTTTGATAATTTTCAATGGTCAGGTTACTGATCCTTGGAACTTCACCCTGGATGGCAACATCTTTCGCAAATAAATTCCGCAGTTGGGTCTTCGATTGACCCGAAGAAATATTTTCTACTTCTTGCTCAGCATTCACATATCCTTTTACGTTTGTGAAAATGCCAATGATACTTCCAATTAAAGTGATGGTACAAAGTATAGTCAGGAGTAACGGGCGGGATTTTGAATTGCCCTCAGCATTGTAAATGTGTTCAGCCATAAGATAGTAAGTTGGTTTTCTTAAGAAGAGTTAATTTTATTGAACGTAAAGATAATGTTTATTATTTTTTTCAACTTCCTCTATAATCGGTCATATTTGTAAAACTAAATGCAGAAAAACTTCGCCATTATTGGTTGCGGCAGAATCAGCAATCGTCACGCTGAACAAATTTCTAAGGTAGGGAACGTAAAAGCAGTCTGCGATATTATCCCTGAATGCGCAAATATTTTAGCGCATCAATACAATGCGACCCCCTACTACTCCCTGGAGGAATTGATAGCAGCAGAGCCAGCCATTGACGTGGTGATTATTTGCACTCCAAACGGCTTACACGCCGCGCATGCCATCAAAGCTCTGCAGGCAGGTATGCATGTACTTTGCGAGAAGCCGCTCTGCATCCATGTTGCTGACGGAGAAGCAATGATCAGGGCTGCAAAAAACAATGGCAAAAATTTATTCGTAGTAAAACAGAACCGGTACAACCCGCCAATCATATTCCTGAAAAATTTACTTGATAAAGGTTCGCTTGGCAAAATCTTCAGTTTCCAGGTAAATTGTTTCTGGAACCGCCCTCCCGCGTACTATGACGGCTGGAAAGGAAAAAAGAAATTGGATGGTGGAACTTTGTTTACACAATTCAGTCATTTCATCGACCTGGTTTACTGGCTGCTGGGTGATGTGAAAGAAGTCGCCAGGATCTCGCAAAATTATGCGCATCCCGGAATCGAATTTGAAGATACCGGGATGATCTCTTTTCGGATGCACTCGGGAGCCATTGGTGCTATGAACTATACGGTAAATGCACATAGCAAGAACATGGAAGGTTCTCTCACCGTATTTGGTGCACTGGGGACCATCAAAATCGGCGGGCAATACTTAAATGAATTGGAATATTTTGACGTACATAATATTGAGCGGCCTATCTTGCCAAAAGGCAACGCTGCCA
>DASQTN010000354.1:0-9458 GCA_035641895.1 Chryseolinea sp.
CAGGTTCCAACGCAAGATCAGCCGGTGGATCCTAACAGTCCGTCGCAATTGAATCAACCGGTTCAACCAACTCAGCCGGCTCAACCCACACCTACACCGACAGATCCGGCTGGAGGTAGTAGTAGCAGGCCGTAGATAAATAAAGTATACAAATCTTTGAGCTCCTGGAATCAGGAGCTTTTTTTATGTATCTGACCAAACGCAAGGCGCAACAAAAATATTGTTTCGAACAATATGCGCGTTAGGGGGTTAAAATACTTTTTTCTGTCGGGTCACTTCTGATGATAATTTTTGATTTTATAAAAAGTAGAATTAAAAAGGGAATAATTAAGTACAAACAAAAGGAAAGGATTTGATAGACGCCGTCCAACGGTGGCGTTTTGTTGGGCTCCAAAATTTGAACTCCATTCGGACCATTGGAAAAAACGGTATTGTTGATCCAATTCCAACCAAGGTGTATGCCTATCGGAAGAATGATCGATTTCGTCTTTACGTAAGAAGCAGCGAATACATATCCCATCAATCCGGTGACAATAAATACCATGGTCATTGCTGCCACATTGCCAATTACCCCAAAAGTAAACCAATGATATATGCCGAAAACCGTGGCTGAAATCAACATTGCAATTCTGGTAGTTGAATACTTAATAAGGAAATACAGAATTATGCCTCTAAATAATAATTCTTCAGCAACAACCGAATTCAAATCATACAAGAGAGAGAAAGTCAATTTACCACTTGATAGGTCGTTTGATATTGCCCAAGTAGTATCGTTAAGTTGGGAAAGTAAAAATTGAGTTAGTAGGCAAAGGATCATCGAAAAGATTAATCCGATAAAAAATTCCTTGACGCGTCGTTCGATTGGAAAAAGCCACTGGCGAAAAATATTTCTTTTTTCCGAAAGGTAAATCGTAACCCATGCAAGGAAACTAAGGATGGGCATGATTATGTACATCATATGTTTTGCTGTCAGTTCAACATAAAGCGCTTCGCTGCCCGTGAGGACGGTTACAAGTCCTGAATATTCCTTTTCACGTCCAACTTGCTTAGCTCTTCTTTAAAATATTTCTCTGTTGGATTTAATTTAATTGCTTTCTCCAGGTTTTCTCTTGCCGGAGCGTCATCACCAGTTCTGGCATATCCAACTCCCAAATGACCATAGGCCCAGGCTGAATTGGGATTAATCTCAGCGTTAAATTTAAAAAGCTCTAGCGCTTCTTTGAACATTTTCTGATCCAGAAACAGATAGCCCGGATATGTTAGCGCAGCCTCGTCTTCCTTCCAGAGAAAATACTTCCGTTGGGTGGAATCTTCATATACAGTTTTGTAAAAATTTTTGGCGGAGTCGACGCCATGTTGGATCAGAACTTCCGCAAAAGAGAATCCGATTTGTCTTTTTATTTCCTCCGCTTCTTCTCCTAAAAGCAAATCAAGTACTGCATGCGCGATGTCACTGCTACGGAACAATTCATAATTACAAACAACCATAACAGAAATATTTTTTTCGGGAACAAGCAACAGAAAACTCCGGAACCCAGTGTCAGAGCCGCCATGACTCATTGTCTTTAATCCCTTGTACTCATTCAAAAACCAACTTGCGCCTATAGCTGGCTTGTCCTTCAGGTTGACAGAGTTCGTCCAAAGTATGTTATAAGAAGAGTCTTCAAGAATTCGGACGTCGTGGTATTTTCCCCGGTGTAGATTGGCGATTGCATAATGCGTCATTTCTAAAACATTCGAATTCAATGTACTACTCGGCGAGTGAATTTTATTATAAGGATATATTTTGCTTGCGATTGGTTTTCCGGCCCATAGGTGACCCGATACTTTTAGTGAGTCGGGAATTTCCGGGTAAATAAAACTGGTGTTGGTCATGCCGAGTGGCTCAAAAATATTCTTCTTCACATATGATTCAAACGGCAGGCTAGATACAGTGGAAATCAAAACCCCGAGGATTTCATAGGCAGTATTGCTATACTTCCAGTCTGTGCCGGGTTTGAACAGCAACTCGTCATTCGCTAACCCGCGAACGTAACGTTCGGGAGCCTCATCGTCATTTTGAGGCCTATCCCATTCGTAATCTTCCACATCCCCAATGCCGGAAGTATGGTTTAATAGCTGCCGAATGGTGATGTTCTTATAATCCGTACCTTTTTGCTTAAAGTAAGGCAAGTAGAAAATCAATTTCTCGTCAAGTTTAATTTTCCCTTTTTCAACCAACTGCATTATTGCTGTAGCCACGAATGTCTTTGACACGGAAGCCCAATGAAAGTCATAACTTGGCTTCATCGGTTCTTTGGTTTCTATATTTCGAAATCCAAATGCGCCGACATACACAACCGTATCATTTCTGGTGGCAGCCAGTGTCAGCCCCGGAATTTTCTGTCGGTCTACTAAGTCTTGTAGATATTTATTGATTCGGTTGACCTCGGCCGTGACTGGAGTTTCGTTCACGGGATTCCTACAACCGGTAAGGCATACGATGAAAAAGATTAAAATAAGACTGGCCTTCATTTTTTTAAAATTTTCGATCAATAATAAGCGTTTAAAACAGTTTCTCTATTCTTTACGGACTATTATTGCGAGTCAACGTTTTTTCAATCAGAATTCGTAAACATGGTATCTGGATTAAGATTAATCATCCCACGTTGTATTCAAAGAGCGATTGGGAGAACAAATAACCCAAGGCGATGAAACCTGGCAGTTGCGGTACGGAGCTGAACGGAATTGCACGTAGCGTTACAAATGACTGATTAAAAACTACGCCTTACGAGATAATGGTCTCACCTTATCACTCGAAAATTGGCCATGAGGTTTTGCTTCACTATCTGTGACGGGGTGAATCCCGAAAAAGATCTGACCTCGTTGTTAAAATGAGGTTGATCGAAATAGTTGAACTGATAAGCAGTCGCGGTAAGTGGATGATTGCGTTGATTGCTTAACGACTGAAGCACCTTTTGAAAACGGAAAATTCGTTGGAGTTTTTTGGGGCTGGTGCCAGTATATTTATTGAATGACCGCGCGATATGTTGCTGCGACTTACCGATATTATCCGCCAATTCACTGACAGAAATTTCTTCGTCGTCATGCAATAGTGAAGTTATATGTGGTATAAAAGACTCAATTTTTCTCCCAGCAAAAATTTTTTCCAGCCAGTTGTTAAGAATCAATAATCGCCCGCGGATACAATTTGTAGTACCCATCTTCTCAAATACCGCCTGAAACTTATACTTGTCGACCAGGTCGGGTTCAACAATGGAATTTAAAAATTCTGACATCGGACAGTTGATCAGGGGAAATGCGCCAAAAGGTTTGAAGACAACGCCCACTTGCTCAAACCTTCCCTGATACGTCAAATCAATATAGGATGTCATCAGGCCTGCAAAGATATTATTGTTGCAAGTTCTGGATGAGCCATTGCTCAGCGTCGCCGTGACAGAGTCACCAAAATTAAAAATCAAAACACTACCACCGTCAGGTAAAATTCTTTCCTTCTTGACTTCATTATCGCTCCGGGACGCCCAAATGGCCGCAACGTATTGCTTCAAATAAGGAGAAACATCCTGTTGAACAAATTCCATAGTGTCTTAGATAACTTAGGGGCAAACGGATTTGACAAGAAATGGTTACCATCACCGTGGCCGATCTCTCAGCAGTCCTATTAAGGTAGAACCCTAGCGCTTTAAAAAAAGTCAACAGAAAATTATTCAGGTTCATTTTTTACAAGTTCATGACGCGTGGGTTGTATTCATTTGCTAAAATATTTCAAAGAATGAAAATCAAAACCATGTTACTGTACACAGTAATTCTCCTCGTAAGTTATCTGACGTTAAGCGTGCTCGTTCATCATTATGTGATGCCGCTCAAAAAAATTGAGTACAAACATTATTTCAAACCTGGCGATACTTTCAACAGTATCTCAGAAGGGTTTAATCAAACCGTTCTTTCGCAGGATGGTGATTGGCTGGGTTTACACCTGGAAGTGCAACCACACGCTCCAGGTCCGCCGGAACATATTCACGATGCTTTCGACGAGACTTTTACCGTAAAACATGGCGTGTTAAAACTTTTGGTTAATGGAGAAGTGAAAACTTTGAAGGCTGGAGAGTCATACCATATTCCAAAAGGCACTTCACACAAACCTTTCAATGAATCGGACGAGGTTGTGATTGTTGAAGGGAACAACAATAAGAATTTACCCGCGAAGTTCGCGTACTGCCTGAAACAATTCTATCCCTTTATGGATAGTATGCGGGAAAATCCAAACACGTTTAAATTGTTTATGCAGCTGTCGGTTTACGGAAATGATATGGACACCTGGATTCCAGGGCCTCCGATAGCAGTTCAGAAAGCGTTGCGATTTGTGATGGCGCCGACTGCAAGACTTTTTGGCTATAAAAATTACTACGAGCCAAAAGCGAAATCGTAATCCTACGCAACAGAAATTCTAATTTCAAACTCATAAAAAAAATTTCATGATCAACGCAAGACAAGTTTCATTGTTTGTAGCCCTCACTTTTTGGGCAATTATTATCGGTGGTGTGATGTATTCTCACATCGTCTACTTCCCCGCCTACTTATCACATTTACCTGAGTCCAATCAACTCATTAAAGGCGAGTACGGGCTCCATGACGAAAATTTCTGGATGTTTGTTCACCCCTTTGCCATAGTAACAACCATTGCAACCCTGATCCTGAACTGGCGAATGAAAAGCAGACGTAAACCCATTCTCATTGCATTGAGTATTTACATTCTGGCGATAGTAGTCAGCGCCATTTATTTTATTCCCAATCTTCTGATTTTTGCCAATAGCGACACAATAACAACTGTAACACCATCAGAATGGTATGATCGTGGACAGACGTGGCAACACCTCAGCTGGCTAAGGGGAGGTTCTTTATATGTCGGGTTCTTGTTATTGCTTTCGGCATTGACGAAAAATTATCTTCCGCATCCAGTAAATACCAAGTCCTGATTAGCCGTTGTCGGTTGCACAGTTCGTACTGAGGAATTGTCACATGAGTTGAAACGAAATAGGAGAAGAAAAAGCAAAAAAAATAGAATAGGCAATAACAAAGGCTAGTTATATTGTCTTAGGAATTCTTAATTGAAATAGCTTCGACTTAGATCGGAGAGTTGGCTTAACCGAGAAGTTCAAACTAAAAAAGTTACACTTCATTAAATTGTTAGATTAAGTCGAAACTACTTCATGTTATTAAACGTCTCGGACAACCGCCGATGCGCGGTCTCGATCCAAGCCTTTATAGCTTCCACAACTTTATTAATATCGCCTTTGATTATATCGTCAGAGAAACGTAAAAATCTTATCCCGCGTTCCTCTAATTTGATTTGTCGCTTAGTATCGTATTGCTTTGCCAAATCAGATTCATGGGATTTTCCATCAACTTCAATGGCTAACCGTAGTTCATGACAATAAAAATCCACAATGTAATCGAGCAAAGGCACCTGTCGGTGGAATTGATATCCAAGTTGTCTGTTTTTGATCTCTTGCCAGAGAAGAATTTCAGAATAGGTACTGTTCTTTCTTAGCCGCCTTGCCTTGGACTTCAAATCCATTCGGTAAGGAATAATTTTATTTCGTGACATAACGGTATAGTAATAGATAACGGTTTATCAAGGTAATGATAGATTTGAAATTTTAGTGATTGGTCAACAAGTCATTTCCGTATTATTAGTGTAGAAAATTTTTAATTGCATAGGCACAGCTCATTTTTAATTCAAACGAGCACACTCCCCTTACCCCTCTCAAGAGGGGACGTGTGTGCGACTAATTCGTGATGTACATTTTAGAATGTCGGTAAAAATAATCTTGTTTGGCACGCTTTGATGCAAATAAAACAAAGCCAAAACCTTCTCGCCTGATGTAGACAACAACCCAAAACGTGCTTGCCTGACAGCCTGCGCACGTCTCCCCTTGAGCCGAGCTAGAGGGGTGTTGGTTTGATCCCGTGACGCAACCAACTACACTCCCCTTACCCCTCTCAAGAGGGGACGTGTGTGCGACTACTTGATGATCACATTTTAGAACATCGGTAAAAAATAAAATTTGTTGGCGCGCTTTAATACAAATAGACAAAAGGCAAAAACGTTCTCACCCAATGAAGGCAACAACCTAAAACGTGCTTGCCGGGAACACCTACGCACGTCTCCCCTTGAGGGGAGCTAGAGGGGTGTGGGCTTGACCCCGTGATTCAACGAGCTACACTCCCGTCACCGCTCTTAAGAGCGACGTGTGCGACTAACCCATGATCTACATTTAGGATGTCGGTAAGAAATAATGTTGTTGGCACCCTTTAATATAAATAAGGCAAAAACGAAAACGACCTCGCCCGATGAAGGCAACAACCCAAACGTGCTTGCATGCAGACCTACACACGTCTCTTCTCAAGGGAAGCTTGAGGGATGTGGGCTTAATCCCGTGATTCAACCAACTACAATCCCTAACCCCTCTCAAGAGGGACGTGCGTGCGACTAATCCATAATCTACATTTTAGGATGTCGGTAAAAATAACGATACTCGTGTGTACACGTTCCTGAGACAAATAAGTCAAAAGGTGTTGGCTTTCATAAGTGATTAGGACGCCCTTCCATTAGTCCTCGCAAGGGGACATGCCTGCGGCTAATTCAGTATACCAAGTTCTACAATTCATGGATTGTGAAATTATTTCTACAATTGCACAACGGTGATCTATATTCCGAATGGCATTAAGAAAGACCCTTGCAAACCTGGGCACAGTCTAAATCGAAGGAATAATTTTTGCGGCCATACAATCGTGTTCTCCCTTTAATTTAGTCTGTTGAATTGTAACGTATTCATTTTGAATGAATCTAACTATAAAATGAAAACTTATGGCAACGGTATCAACGAATTATGCTAGGACCACTTCAGAAGTGCCAACTAGTAATGTAGATCGTGTAACAAACATTTTGCATTGGACCTATGGAATTGTTCCAATTGTCGCCGGTGCAGATAAGTTTGCGAACATTCTGACAGACTGGAGCCAGTATCTCGCTCCAGTAGTGGCGAATATCATTCCGGCGGAGACATTCATGATGATTGTCGGTATAATTGAAATTATCGCCGGGATAGTGGTGTTGGTAAAACCAAGAATCGGAAGTCTCATTGTAGCATTATGGCTCATCGCAATTGCCTTTAATCTCTTATTAACCGGACAATATTTTGATATTGCTGTAAGGGATGTAGTGATGGCAATAGGGGCATTTTCGCTTTACTTATTATCTCCCGACGATCATCGTAAGCCTTAAGGGTAGCGTTCGGCCCAACTAAATTAAAACCGCTTTAGAAGCATTGAACCAGACGCGGTATAAACGCTTCAAATTAGGTAGATCGGATTAAGTCCATTTCTGTGGACCAAATTACCCCGGCCTTAAGACCGGGGTAATTTGCTTTTATTTAAACTGGGCTTTAGCCAAGGTCCCAAAAGACTAAATCCATAAACAGAAACACGAAGATCATTTAAGTAATATCTTTAGCTTCCTACCGATCATTTTGTATCTTCAGTCAAGATGAAAAAAAATATCATAATTTTCTTTGTTGCCTTCTCTAGCGTAACGCTTGCTCAGCAAACTATAGATTCGCGAACGCAGGACATTGTCCTGCTGATGGTTGACGTGATACCAATGGATAACGAGCGGGTACTCACCGATCAAACCGTTATTATCCGTAATAATAAGATCGTTGGCATTGGTTCGAAACTCAAGTATAATAAGGGCGCCCATGTGGTACATGCAGAGGGCAAATATTTGATACCGGGACTTGCAGAAATGCATGCACACGTACCCCCTAACGATGATCTTGAGTCTATGAAGGAAGTCCTTCGCCTTTTTGCACTCAACGGCATCACAACCATCCGCGGAATGCTAGGACACCCCAAACATCTTGAGCTTCGCGAAATGATCAGCAAAGGAGAAGTCCTCGGTCCACGTCTCTTCACAACGGGACCTTCGTTTAATGGCTCCACTGTAAAGACGCCTGCAGATGCGGAAAAATTGGTGCGGGAACAAAAGACCGCCGGTTATGATTTTCTAAAGCTACATCCTGGTCTTACGATGGAAACTTTCCCAACCCTTGTTTCAACGGCAAAGGAAGTCGGAATCCCTTTCGTGGGTCACGTTTCCTTTAAGGTCGGCATTTGGCGAGCAATTGACGCTGGCTACTCCTCTATTGACCACCTGGATGGTTTTGTTGAAGGCTTAGTGCCAGGCATCGAAAACATGAGTGAGCAGGAAACCGGCCTATTCGGGTTGTACATTGCTGATCGCGCCGACGAAAGTCAAATTCCGAAGCTGATGAAAGGATTAAAAGACCATAAAATCTGGGTGGTGCCAACACAGGCGCTCGCAGAGCGATGGTTTGCACCAGATTTTACAGCCGAAAAATTCCTTAACGATAAAGGGACGAAATACATGAATAAGACTACGGTTAGCCAGTGGGTTGAAAATAAAACGAATCTCATGGCTAATCCGCAGTATGATCGTGCAAAGGTTGAAACGTTGGTAAATCTCCGTCGCCGACTGATCAAAGCTTGTCAAGATAATGGAGTAGGTCTCCTGCTCGGGTGCGACGCGCCGCAGGTTTTTAATGTGCCCGGATTTTCAACGCACAGTGAATTACAGTATATGGTTGCGGCGGGTCTCACCCCCTACCAGGCTTTGAAGTCAGGGACAGTTAATGTCGCTACCTACCTAAATATGAAAGATGCCGGCGTGATCAAAGAAGGATCCATTGCAGATTTGGTATTGCTTGGCGGAAATCCACTTATCAACATTAACGAAACACAAAAGGTCGAAGGTGTTATGCTAAATGGGAAATGGTTATCAAGTGATTATATCAAGGCTGAACTGAAAAAACTGGAGAAATAATAAATTCAAGCGTTCCAACCTTTTCTCTTTTAAAGGGCTCTAAAGTAAAAAGGAAATCTAATATCATGAAGAATGTGTCTCTACTATGCTTGGTGACTATTTTATTTGGTTGTACCTGCGAGGACCATTCGCCTGCGATTAATGCATGCACATTTGATGACCCAATTAATGAAGTTCAATGGCTTTCTGACCTAAAAGATTCTATTACTAACTGCATGTGTACTACATCGGTTATGCAGGGAACGTACGAGTCCAAAACCGTATACTTTGTCATAATAAATGATCCTCTTTGCAACACTGGCGGATCAGTAGTCCTGTATAATTGTAAAGGTCAACCGATATCGACGATTGACGTTTCCCAATTCGTAGATCTTGTGAAAATTGACACGACTCTTTACAGTTGCGAGGAATGAGCTGATGTAAATCGGAACGAGGTTATCACAAAACCTCGGTTGTAAATTATCAAACCGATCTCAACTAATGACTGTGTTTATTTTCTTTAGAATAAGATCGATTTCTTCAGCGTCATTTTTGATCTTCTGAAGTGCATCAG
>DASQTN010000355.1:0-7756 GCA_035641895.1 Chryseolinea sp.
GCTCCCCCTTCAGGTGGCACTGTGCCCGCGGGATTAAGTATACCGGTGCGGATAATTTATCCGATTAACGAACAAACTTTAAATGGCACCAATCGGCAGGCAGCAGCAGATGCCATGGGCGGTGACGTTGCAACCACCAAATTGTTTTGGGACGCGAACTAGCACAAGTCGGTGGTATCTAGCTACAAGAGCCTTTCAGTTTTGAAAGGCTCTTTTTTTTTGTTATAAAATTCGCGCCACAACACATCATTGCTTTGATATCCATAGTTTGATTTTTAAATTATCCCAAATCGCAAGGTGTCAACATGGAAAAGCGCGGCAACAAATGCATTCTACTCATTGCTTTGGCCTGTATTTCGGGAGGATCGTTTATACTTTTAAATTGTGATTCGGGCCCTGAAAAAAAATTCAGGGCGGAAGCATCGCTTACTTCGTTCGAAATTGAAGAAGGTTTCAAGATTGAGTTAATCGCCTCCGAACCGCTAATTGGCGACCCTGTTGATATGGAAATCGATGAGCACGGCCGCCTCTACGTCGTTGAAATGCCTGGGTATCCATTGGATAAGAGTGGCTCAGGAAAAATAAAGATTCTGGCAGATACAAATGGTGACGGACGGATGGACAAAAGCATCACATTCGCGGAAAATCTTATTCTTCCCAACAGTGTAATGCGTTGGAAGAAAGGATTACTGGTAACGGACGCACCAAACGTTTTATATTTTGAAGACACCGACGACGATGGTAAATCCGACATTCGGGATACATTGCTTACAGGCTTTGCATTGTCCAATCCCCAGCACAATTTAAATAGCCCTTTGCTTGGCATTGATAACTGGATCTACCTGGCCCATGAGGGAGCGGTTTCAACGGAAACCTATCAACAAGAGTTCGGTGATGCAGGTAGGGAAATTTATTTTCCGGATTATCCGGCCGCTCCCCGATTATCAAAGAATGCCAACGGAAGGGCCGTACGTTTTCGGCCAGACACGCGACAACTAGAAGTGCTTTCCAGTCATACACAATTTGGTCACACCTTTGATCGCTGGGGTCATTATCTGCAGGTAGGTAATGCCAACCACATCTATCATGAAATAATTCCTGAATCATATCTTGCACGAAATCCAAATCTGCTGCTTTCTAATTCCACCCAATCAATTTCTGATCACGGTAGTGCCGCTGAAGTTTTTCCGATCACTCAAAATCCACAACATCAATTGCTGACCGATGTTGGTGTTATCACTTCGGCCTGTGGAATCACAGCCTATTTGGGTGGCGCCTTTCGTGTTCCATACGACAACGACGTAACATTTGTAGCAGAACCCGTAAGCAACCTTATCCATGTCGACAAACTAAAACCTGACGGAGCAACTTTTATAGCGAGCCGCACTAAACCACACCAGGAATTTCTCGCATCAACAGATCCGAAGTTCAGACCGGTAAATTTATACACGGGGCCGGATGGCGCTTTGTATGTTGTAGACTATTACAGGCAAATAATAGAACATCCTGAATGGATGGGAGAAGAAGTGATTGCCTCCGGGGAGCTCTATAATGATACTGACAAAGGAAGAATTTATCGCATCAGCGCCAAGGAAGCAAAACGTGCAGAATGGATGAGCGGTCTTGACCTTGCCACAGCAACTGATGAATCGCTTATAATGCGCCTGGCAGATTCAAACGGCTGGTGGCGACAAAATGCGCAACGACTACTGATCGATCGAAGGCGTAAAACATCTGTCGGTCCACTTGATGCAATGGCCAACAACACATCGCCCATGGGAAGGCTACACGCACTATGGACACTTGAAGGACTTGGTGAATTAAAGTCACAACAAATTGCCGCTGCTCTTCAGGATAAAGAAGCCGGCATTCGTGAAAATGCCATAAAGCTCGCAGAACTTCATCTTTCCGATTCCCCTGAATTGGAAAATGCCCTTATTGGGTTGCAATCTGATCCCGACGCCCGGGTTCGCTTTCAACTTTTATGCACCCTTGGTTCGCTTCATTCTGTGGCAGCAGATCAGGCAAGACAACATTTGTTGTTTCACGATATCGATGACAAATGGGTACAGGCGGCGGCGTTGTCGGCATCATCAAACCCTAACACACTGCTTGATATTGTAATCGAAAAATTTCGTGAGGATAAACCTTCTCACCGAACGTTCCTTGAAAGACTGGTTGCGATGATGGCCTCCTCCGGTCAACAAGAGACACTTGAGGAACTTATGACAATTGTCAAAAAACAATATCGACCGGCTGTGCAAGCAGCGGTATTTGAAGGGATATCCCAAGGGTTGCAGCATAAAAAACGCATCATCATTTCTGAAGCAGATCAGGCTATGCTCGCAAGGGTATTTTTTGAAACCGAAGTGCCTGCCGTTCGAAAGGGCGCATTGCATATGCTGCAGGCCATGACTTCGAAAAATGAGCCAATAATTTCTCAATCGATAATCAGAGCTGCGAAGATTGCCACCGACCGTACTTTATCGGAAGATAAACGTGCTGATGCTATTGATCTTATCTCTGTTGGAAATCCTGCTAACTATTATGACCTGTTGAAGGAGTTATTTGTTTCGCAGGAACCGCTTACTGTGCAACTGGCAGCGTTACGATCGCTGAGTGCTATTCCGGACGTGTCAGTCTCTCACTATTTATTGGAAAGGTGGAACGTGCTGACACCTCAGGTGCAGGATGCAGCTATAAGCACCTTTTTAACAGGAGACGAAAGAATCGGTATTTTGTTAAATGCAATTGAAGCAAATAAGATATTACCTTCCAGCATCAGTTGGCCGCGGAAGGTCAGACTAATGGCCCAACGAAATGAAGCCTTGCGAAATAGGTCACGCGCCATCTTTACAGCTAGCAACGAAAGTGATGTAACGAAAGCTTATCAGTCCGCTCTGCAATTGAAAGGAGATATTGAAAGTGGAAAAATGATCTACCAGCAGAACTGTGCGTTATGTCATCAAATTCGGGGAACAATGGGTGTGGCGATTGGACCTGACTTGGGTACGGTTCACAATTGGTCTGCCGTTGCAATAATGGCAAATACCCTTGAGCCTAACCTTTCCATTTCAAGCGGATTCGATTTATGGGCGCTTGAATTAAATAATGGCGAGTCAATACAAGGAATTATAGCGAGTGAAACACCAGGTGCAATAACACTGCGCAACACAGGTACCACGGATAAAACCATCAATCGAAGAGATATCAAATCATTGAAAGCGTTGAATATGTCGATAATGCCCGGGGGTCTGGGGAAGCAAATCGATCAACAACAGATGGCTGACTTGCTCGCATTTCTAAAGCACAACAAGTAAACTCATAAATTGCTGAATCAAATATGAACCTAAGTCTAAAAAAGAATTTCTTGCTTTCGGTTTTGCTTTTAGCAATGCAAGCATCATCTGCTCAAGCACAATCCTCATTTGCCTGGCCCAGGGGAAAACAAGTTGCGATAAGTCTTACGTTCGATGATGCGCGGGAAAGTCAGGTAGAAGTGGGAACCGCATTACTGGACAAATTCAATGTGAAAGCAACTTTCTATATCGTTCCTGCCGCTGCTGAAAAAAAACTCGAGGGATGGAAACAGGCGGTAGCCAACGGTCATGAAATTGGCAATCATTCACTCAAGCATCCGTGCAGTGGAAATTTTGCCTGGGCACGAGGAAATGCGTTAGAGAATTATTCGGTTGAACAGATGCGCGAAGAACTTTTGGAAGCCAACAGGCAAATTCAAAATCTGCTGGG
The DNA here is from genome assembly GCA_035641895.1 of Chryseolinea sp. Taxonomy (GTDB): domain Bacteria; phylum Bacteroidota; class Bacteroidia; order Cytophagales; family Cyclobacteriaceae; genus Chryseolinea. Next base: position 3,751 of record DASQTN010000355.1, read on the forward strand.
AATACAATGTTCAGTTTTCGCCTATCCTTGCGGACAAACTTTTGTGGGCCGAGGTAAAGAAACCAAAAGTTACGTGCCCATTGTCGCCGACCTGTTTTTTACAGGGCGAGGATGGCTCGATGAGGGTCCTAATGATCCGTTGTTTTGCGACTTTGCTCAGCTCACAGGAATTGAAAGCGACGGAAAAGATTTCGAGGAGATCCGTCCGCTGATTGAATCCGCAAAAAAGAACAGACAATGGCTGGTATTGGCCGGCCATGAAATGAATGAATCAGGGAGCCAAACAACACGGCTTTCAATGTTGAAGAAACTGCTGGAGTATGCAAAAGATCCATCCAATGGAATTTGGATTGCGCCCGTTGGAACAGTTGCCAAGTATGTTAGGGATCAACGAAAATTCTAAAATTTCTGCCTTTAGCAGCCGAAGTCTCTATTGATCTGTATTTGAAAAAAATAAATTCCATGCACAAAATTCTCGCGGGAGCACTTCTATTCTAACTGACCGCATTCGAATTTAGGACTAAAATTCCGATGAATTTGCCGCAATGTTACATACAGAATACCAATTGGGACAAATCCTAAAAGGCCATTCAGGTCCGCTAAATAAAATCCTTGAGAATGAACAGCAATGACGAATCGTTTGCCAGAATATCATAATTTCACTTTTCGTAATGAGTCCTATGTTCCCTTCTCGCTTAGTTGTTCATTTAATGCGTTATGGTTTTACGCTATGGACAACATTTTTTTATTTTTTCCCTGCCTTTTGTCAAGTTTCAAACACCTACCCCGACAAAGAAAAAGGGTCCTTTTTTACCCGGCATTACTCTCCTAAAGAATACGGCGCTTTTCCACAAAACTGGGCTGCGCTCCAGAACAGGCAAGGCGTAATGGTTTTTGCCAACGGAGATGGGATACTTAAATATGATGGCGTTGCGTGGGAATTTCATTCATTACCTAACTTAAGTGTTGTCCGCTCGTTGGCAATGGATGAAACTGGACGCGTTTACGTCGGAGCCTATAATGAATTGGGATACCTAACGGCAGATAAGCAAGGTAATCATCAATATGTTTCTCTGGTAAGTCACCTGGCGCCGGGGCAAAGGGTATTTGACAATGTCCATAAAACTTATGTATTGAATGGAACAGTAATATTCAATACAGAACGAGGCCTCTTATTGTGGGACAATAATAAATTTCACGAAATACCGTGGCCCGAGCGTAACGATTACAAAATATCATTTCTGGAGGATGGTGTCCTTTACGTTCATATCAAAAGCATTGGACTTTGCGTATTAAGGGATCGTGAATTCAAATTAGTCAAGGGCGGCGAATTCTTTAAAGATAAAAAGGTGAGGGCCGTCTTACCCTTTAATACTAACAGCAAACTCATATTAACTTCGGAGCATGGTCTTTATTTATACAATGATGATGCGATTATTCCCTTTAAAACTGAAGTCGATGATTATTTGAAAAAGAGTTCTGTGTATTGTGGTATTGCTTTACCTGACGGGACGTATGCAATTGGAACCCTTCAAAAGGGTTTACTTTTTATAGATAAACATGGAATCGTAAAATCATTTTTTAATAATGCCAATGGATTGGGCGGTGATGAAGTTTATAATTTTTGGTTAGATCACCAGGGGGCGTTATGGGTAACGTTGGGTAATGGGATTTCCAGAATAGAAATTCAGACTCCTATCAGCACCTTTATAGAAAATTCGGGGCTTGATGGTTCCGTGAACGCGATTATCCGATACGAGGAATATTTATATGTAGGGACGACTCAGGGATTATACAAATTAATACCGGCGGACCTTCCTGACAAACAAGCCTATTTCAAAAAGTTTGATGAATTAAATTTTGGTATATGGGGAATGGGTGTGGCCGATAATTCATTGTTTTTAAATACTGATAAGGGCTCATTCCTTTTTAAGGATAATAAATTCCGGCAACTGAATAATTTTCCTTCAAGTCCGATTTTGCCAAGCAGGTTCAATGACGATATTGTTTATTCAGGGCTAGCCGATGGAATTACCGTTTTAAAAAAAGTTAACGGTCAATGGGTAGATTCAGGAAAAATTTTGGGAATCGAGGCTGAAACGGTTGAGCTACTCGAAACCGCATTAGGCGATCTGTGGGCCAGCACGTATTCGGAGGGCGTCTTCCTTATCAAGTTTGCAGAATCTGAAAAAGGAAAAGATTATCTCAATCCGGCGATTAAAAATTACACGGAAGAGGACGGGTTACCATTCGGCTACACAAGAGTGTTCAATATTGGGGAGAAAGAAGTTTTTTGGGTTAAGCGGAATGAACTTCCTGAACAAAACTACCTTTTTGATGAGGAGAAAGCCAAATTTATAGAATACAAGGATTTCTCTAAATATTTACGCTTACCCGATAGTTTAGCTTTTCCCATATCGCAGGAGAAGGCTGGCCGCTTTTGGGTGAAGGCGGTCAAATCGGATTTGAGCAATCGTTTTGTTGCAAATCGAAAAGCCGACGGCCAGTTCGAGTTTCAGCATATTGATTTTTCAAGATTGCAAGATTATAAATTCAGGGTCTTACTTGAGGAAAATGATATAGCATGGTGGGGCGGCCATGATGGCGTAGTACGATTGGAACTTTCTAGATTCGATAAAAGAAATTCTAGTTCCTTCAAAGCTTATATTGATAAGATTTCACTCAATAATGATTCTGTCTTATTTGTAGGAACCGAATCACCACTTCAAAATTTAACTTTCCCGTTTAAATATAATTCGATCCGGTTTGAATATGCCGCAGGCACTTATGACGCACCTCAATACAATCAATATCAATATTGGCTGGAGGGTTTTGATGAAGACTGGTCGGCTGTGACTACAGAAACGTATAAAAGCTACACTCGCATTCCAGAAGGCTCTTACACTTTTAAGGTTAAGGGAAAAAATATATATAATAAATTTAGTGAACCTGCTTCCTATACTTTTAATATTTCTCCTCCCTGGTACCGTCATTACCTAGCCTATGGACTCTATGCGCTTGTACTAATAGCTTTTGTCATTGGTGTAGTTAAATGGCGTTCAGCAAATTTGGAAAAAGAGAAACTTGCGTTAGAAGAAAAAGTTATCGAAAGAACCGCAGAGGTAGTTGATAAAAATCAACAGCTGGAACAGCTTGCTGAAGAACTTGAAACACAGGCCACGCAACTTAAGGAATTGGACAAAATGAAATCCAATTTTTTTGCCAACATCTCGCATGAATTTCGGACTCCACTAACGCTATTGCTCAGTCCTTTAGAACGGTCCCTGGCAACGGAGACTGAATGGAGGAGCGATAGGAATACAACTGAAATGATGTTTAGAAATGCCAAGCGGCTTCAGACACTCATCAATCAGTTGTTAGATTTATCAAAGTTGGAATCCGGTCAAATGAAGCTATTCCTTTCTGAAGGAAATATAATTCAATTTGTAAAAGTGATCCTTGCGTCGTTTGAATCGTTGGCACAAAGCAAAAATATATCTTTTGAATATCGAATACCCAACACGGCATATTCCTGCTTTTATGACCCGGATAAACTCGAAATAATATTAAATAATTTACTTTCAAACGCATTTAAGTTTACGCCGGAAGGTGGAACGGTTGACTTAGCACTGGACATTGATCAAAAAAATAAAGAACCATACCTGAAGTTTACCGTCGCTGATACAGGTAAAGGCATCCCTGAAACCTCGTTATCAAAAATTTTTGATCGCTTTTATCAGGCTGATGCCTCAAGTTCCAGGGAATTCGAAGGAAGTGGAATTGGTCTTTCACTTACTAAGGAATTGGTTATTTTAATGAACGGGAAAATATCAGTGCAAAGCGAGGAAGGAACTGGCAGCACTTTTATTGTAGAAATACCAGCCATTAGGGAACCAAGTGAGGAATCGGTCCTTCCGAAAGAACTAAATAACAATCTTCCTATTCACAACGGAACGGATGATGGAAATTATATAAATATTAAAAGTTCACCGCGAGATCAGGAAGA
>DASQTN010000356.1:0-11068 GCA_035641895.1 Chryseolinea sp.
CCCGTTTCTGCATTCAGAATTTTTCCCTTTATCATCGTGAGAGGAATATCTGCTGATTCGGCCGGCATATCGATGTAGTAAATATCCTGACCGCCCATACCACCTTTACGGTCTGAAGAAAAATAACCGCGTGTTCCGTCAGCGATCAAGGTAAAGTAGTTATCATTAACGGTAGTATTTACAGGATACCCCATGTTCTCCGGATTGCTCCACTTGTTGCCCACAAGACGTGTTACAAAAATATCACGACCTCCCATGGTGTTGTGACCATCAGAGGTAAAAAATAATGTCTTTTGATCGGGATGTATAAAAGGAGCATCCTCATCCGCCTTTGTGTTAATTTCAGGTCCGAGATTAACAGGGGGCCCCCAGGAGCCATTCGCCAACATCGTCGTTTTATAAATGTCAAGACCACCCTGGCCATTACTCCGATCGCTGGCAAAATATATCGTTTTGCCATCGGGCGTGATACTCGCCGTAGTCTCAAGAAATTTAGGAGTGTTGATAGTCGGCGTAATTAAGCTTGGCCTCGACCACGTTTCGCCGGATTTTGTAATTTGGAACAGGCTTCCAGGATCCGTAGACCCTCCCATAAAGACCAGCATTTTTTGTCCATCGGGAGCGATACCAGCAGTCCCTACGTTGTAATCGTGCGCCACAGGAACGACTTTCGGTTCCGTCCAACCTCCGGAATTGTTATAGGTAATGTATACTTCTTCGATAAATTTATCGCCTGTTCTGGTTTTTCCGGTATTCGGCCTTAGAGCGGTAAAAGCCATTACGCTTTCATCTGCAGACAATACTGGATTGTACTCGGTGTATTTTGTATTGATAATAGAATTAAAATGGTGCACGGTAAAGTCGCGCGGAACCGACATCAATGCAACTGCATTGTGGCAAGTTTGTATCGCCTCATCGGCCATCGCCATTGCCTTCTTGTCAGCCTTGCTGCTTGACTCTTTGAACTTATTGAAATTTACCAGCGCTTTTTGAATATTTTCATCTTTGAGATAGATGGATCCAAGATCATAATACAACGACGCGGGCATTTCTTTTCCATTTGCAAGGGCAAATTCAAAATAAGGTATCGCTTTGATTTGATTGTCTGTTTCTTCAGCTTTCTGGTAGCACACACCCGTTTTATAATGCACCATCGGATCCTTTTCACCCGCTTGAATTATTTCCAGGTATTTCGCCAATGCCATATCATAGCTCCTAACGCTAAAAAAACGATCTGCATCCGTTAAGGACTTACTTCCTTGAGCAAATCCTGAAGTCAACGAGACAAGGAATATAAACCACAGAATATGAGCCCTTTTCATCATGATAAATCGAATTTTAGTTCAATACTACAAAAAGATGGCCCATATGAATGTTGAGATTCGCCCCTAATCTTACAAGTGCTTTATGGATTTAAAAATTTGACATAGCTTCAGGTTTTATTTGGTGTAAAAACACAAACCGCACCATAACGTCATATTTTTTCATGTATGAATTAGCCAAATATGAGGTGGTATAGATGGAATGATATCGTTGTTATAACGGGCACGTTTTGAACTCATCAAAAATTCAAACCCTCAACGTTTTTGCTGTTGTTAAAACAAATGATAGAAGCTTCACCACTGAAAAATTTGAATAGCGAACTCAATTTATTTAGAATGACTCATGGCTTTAGACGTTGACATACTTATTATTTTTGCGGACCGCGACAATGAACCTTCCGCCAATGGTGATACAGCCTGGGTATCTCAATTCAGAACGTTCCTGGAGTTCATGCTCACCCAGGTACTGAGCGAAAAGCCAAAGATTTTACTTAAGGGTGAATACGATACGATGACTGCTCCAAATCTGGATAATGTAGCAACACTTGTCCCGATTTTGTCGCGGGATTTTATACAATCAACGACCTGCCTAGAGCACCTTTCGAAATTTGATAAGGCCACAAACAAGGACGCGCAAAGAATTTTTAAAGTTGTAAAACATCCTGTTCCTCATCGCGAACATCCTGAAATTCTACGCCAGCACATCGGCTACGATCTATATCAGCTTGATCCAGATTCCGATGAAGTAAAAGAGTATTCAAGTTACTTCAGCGCTGAAGCCGAGCGTCAATACTGGATGGGAATCGTAGATTTAAGCTACGATATCGCAGAAATGTTATTGGGACTCAAACAGTCATCATCGGAATTGGGTGTCAAGAGTTTATTTGATCCGAAAACCGTGTATCTCGCTGAAGTTGGTCACGATCTTTCCGTTCAACGGAACATTATACGTCGCGAATTACAACGGAATGGATATACGGTTTTGCCTACGCAAACATTACCAAGCGCCGTCAGCGAGATAGAACGGACGGTCCGGAGGGATCTGGAAAACTGTAGCATGTCCATTCACCTGATCGGGAACAATTATGGAAATATTCTGGAGGACGGTTCGCGCTCAGTAACAGACCTGCAGCATACGCTTGCCGCTGAAAAAAGTCAAGAGGCTAGTAGAAAAAGTGCAACGTTTCAACGGCTGATCTGGATATCACCAAATTTATCCCATACAAGTGAACGCCAAAAGTCGTTTATAGAGACCATCAAAAGAGACGTTGAGTTACAAGAAGGCGCTGAGATCCTGGAAACGCCCTTGGAAGATTTCAAGAATATAATACGAGAGGAACTTCTCGAATCGATAGAACGAAAGGCAGTAAAAGAGACCGGCGGTCGTGCTATATATGTGCTTTACGACGAAGGGGATCATGATGATGTTGAAACCTATGTCGACGTAATTAAAAAAAGTGGATTTAATGTATTAATTCCTGCTTTCAAGGGAGAACTCCTCGAACAGCGAATAAAACACATGGAAAACTTACGCGCCCTTGACGCTGCTATCATTTTTAAGGGAAAAACAAACGACCAATGGGTTCGAATGAAGGCTTTGGACATCATGAAAGCAGCGGGATTTGGAAGAAAAAAACCAATTGTCGCGAAAGCGATCCTAGCGCCCGCTAATGAAGTTCTCAACAGACAGGCGTTCGACGGGCAAAATTTTCGCTTTATCGACGGAGACGTCACAAAGTCGGTTGAATCTTTAAAGTCCTTCCTGTCAGAAGTTAGCCATTAGAAAATACAATACACTGTAATTCAAAATATCGCACCCCCACGATAACGGCACAAGTGGTTTATTCATTCGCCAAACGCAAAAAAATTCTGAGGTGATAACCTTGTCGTTGCCAGAGCTTACCCCACTTTTTATAATTCGCAGTGGCTTTGGAGGAGACTATTAGTTGTTCTATTTTTAGAGCTTAATCTAGAATGTTTAATGGAAATTTTCCTTCATCCAGAGGCCTGGATCGCACTCGTTACACTCACGTTTTTTGAAGTTGTTTTAGGTATCGACAATATTATTTTTATTTCCATTGTCTCCAACCGGCTACCTGTAGAAATACGCTCCAAGACCCGCAACATGGGCCTTCTTCTCGCAATGGTTGTCAGAATACTATTACTGCTTACCATCACCTGGGTAATGAAATTTAAAGAGACTTTATTTACTATTCCCGGCAGCATAATTTTCCAGGAGCCGCTACCGATTAGCGGACGAGACCTGATACTTATTTTTGGCGGGTTATTTTTGATTGCCAAAAGTACGCGAGAAATCAACCATGAAATGGAAGGAGACGAGGAAACAATCGACGCTGGCAGCGGAAAAGTCAACGTAGTCGGCATCATCGTCCAAATTATTCTGCTCGATATAATTTTTTCATTCGACTCTATCCTGACAGCGGTCGGATTAACTGAACATGTAATCATCATGATCATCGCTGTAATTGTTTCAATCGGGATTATGATTATTTTCTCGGGAGCGATCAGCGGATTTATAAACAAGCATCCATCAATGGAAGTGCTGGCGCTTGGATTTTTGATCTTGATTGGCTTTATGTTATTTCTGGAGGGATTACACAAGGAAGTCCCCAAAGGATATATTTACTTTGCCATTGTATTTTCACTGATGATTGAAACGGTGAACATACGGATTAGAAACAGGCGAAAAAAAGCTAAAGAACAGTTCCATGAATGATGACAGCCTCCGTTACCCAATCGGTAAGTTTATTCCACAAGAATTCTACACCGAGTCAGAAGTAAAAAAAAATATCTCGAGAATCGAGGCGGTTCCCGTTGAAGTCGAAAAGGTTGCAGGTCAATTCGATTCACGTCAGTGGAATACGCGCTACCGCGAAGGTGGATGGACAGCGAGACAAGTGGTACATCACATGGCCGATAGTCATATGAACGCATATATGCGGCTTAAGTGGACGCTAACCGAATCCACGCCTCTAATAAAAGCATATGATGAAAAAGCGTGGGCCGAAACGCCTGAAATCAGTCTTGACCCTATCATCTCCATTTCATTTTTGAAAGCACATCATGTAAAGTGGACGGCCCTCTTAAAACTTCTTAAGAAAGAGGATTTGAAAAAAGAATTTATTCATCCCGATACTAAAAAGAATGTTCCCGTCGACAGACTCATCGCGCTTTACGCCTGGCACGGCGAGCATCATCTGGGACATCTAAAAATTATCGGTGGCAAGCCATAGAAGAAAAAGTTTGAACGTTGAATTATAAGCGACCATCATTACTTTTCTCCGGTCACCTGGAAACAATCTATCCCGCGCTTTTCCGAACCATTGAACTATCATACGAGCGCGAAAGAATTTTTACGCCTGATGGCGATTTCCTTGACCTTGACTGGATCAAAAACAATTCTAAAAAATTAGTCATCATTTCACATGGATTAGAAGGGAACTCCAGCCGCGCATACATGAAAGGAATGGCAAAGGCTTTCTCAACAAACGGGTTTGATGTGATTGCCTGGAATTTCAGAGGATGCAGCGATGAAATGAATAAGATGCTTCGTTTTTACCACAGCGGAGCGACGGACGATCTGGATTTGGTAGTGCGTCATGCACAACGAAATGGTTACACGGAAATTTATCTGATCGGTTTTAGCCTTGGTGGGAATCTCACGCTAAAATATTTGGGCGAAAGAAATTCAAGTTCTGAAATCACGAAAGCCGTAGTTTTTTCAACACCATTGGACCTTCACACAAGCTGTTTAAAAATCTCCAAGCCTGGCAACGTAATTTACTCTGCGCGTTTTCTAAAAAGTTTAAAGAACAAAGTGATCCAAAAATCAAAACTTATTGCCGGAATTGATTTGAAAGGAATTGAAAGAATTGATACACTGATAAGCTTTGACGATCGATATACTGCTCCCCTCCATGGGTTCGATAGTGCACTCGACTACTACAATAAATGCAGCTCAATCAATTTCATTGAATCCATAACGCTTCCCACACTTATTGTCAATGCGCAGAATGATCCATTTTTGAGTGAGCTTTGTTATCCTGTAAGCAAGGTCAAGAACCACCCTTGGGTAAAATTTGAAAATCCACGGTACGGCGGACATGTCGGCTTCGCTCAATTTGATAAAAATGGTTTATATTGGTCCGAAGAGCGCGCACTCTCGTTCTTGACCTCCAGTATTTAAAGGCAGCCCTAACATTATGATCGAGCGTTACAGCATCACGGCATCTCCAGCGAAAATTGAACAAAGATTCGGTACCGATGTTCTGGATACGTACGCTCCAAATTTCAATGCGGCTCCCACCCAATTGCTGCCCGTCATTACGACAATATCGCCCCTGGGAATCTCCACATTTTATTGGGGCACATCTCCCGAATGGTCAAAAAATAAAACCTTGAGTGAGAAGATTATCAATATACGCGCGGAGTCAATTTTAGAAAAACCGATGCTGAAAAAAGGCATGATGAAAAATCGGTGCCTGATTCCTGCAGACGGATTTTATGCGTGGAGAAAAGTAGGAAAAAAAACTTCCATACCGTATCGGCTCGTGACCAATGACCAGGACTTATTTTCATTTGCCGGGATCTGGGACGAATTCGAGGACACGGATGGAAATGAATTTCATACCTTTTCTATCATCACTGTCGAGTCGTCCGGAATTGCAGCAACCATACACGAGCGTATGCCCGTGATATTTACCAAAGAGAGTGAAGAGGTTTGGCTAGACAACCATAGTAAGGAAAATGATTTAATGGAAATTCTGATCCCTTATCCATCGGACCAAATAAATCATTATCCAGTTTCGCCGCGAATCAACAACGCGAATACGAATGTTCCATCGCTGATCATTCCAACGCCACCGGCAGATCAATTCGGCAACCTGACTTTATTTGACTAGCGCCAACTTCCGAAAGTGTAAATCTTTCGGGAAGGTTTTGGGACGCGAAGGTCTAACAATACAAAACGTCTAATCCCAAATGATATGAATAGCTTATTTCTAATTCTATTCCTCTCGAGCTTTTTCTCCAGGTTCGTTAACGAACCGAAATTCCAGGCTCAGATAATTGATGAAAACGTAGCAATTGGATATGGCTTGGCACTCGGTGATGTTGATGGCGATGGAAAGACAGATATTTTATTAGCTGATAAAAAGCAATTCGTGTGGTATCGAAATGGAGACTGGAAGCGATTTACAATGGTCGACAATTTGACGGCATCCGATAATGTTTGTATTGCTGCGCGCGATATTGACGGTGATGGAAAAGTGGAAGTGGCAGTGGGTGCGCAATGGAACCCAAGCGAAACATCGGACTCCGCCAAGTCCGGATCAGTTCATTTCCTCATCAGGCCCAATGATCCCACAAAGACGTGGACGCCCGTTAAACTTTATCATGAACCCACCATTCACCGAATGCGATGGGTAAGGGCTGACGAAAATAAATTTCACTTGATCGTGCTGCCCTTGCACGGAGTAGGCAATAAGAATGGCGAAGGGGAGCCTGTTAATGTCTTGGCTTATGAGGTGCCCAAGAACCCGGAAATGCCCTGGAAACATTGGAGCATTGATCACTCTATGCATTTGACCCATAACTTTGACGTAGTGCCAAATGGTAAGCGGGAGCTGCTTTATATCGGCGGAAAGGAAGGTATAAAGATCATGTCTTTTGAGAAAGGGAAGTGGTCTCCAATAGGAAATGGCGAATGGTTTGTTCAGAAAGAAAGTTTTGGAGAAGTAAGAGTCGCAGCAGGAAATCAAAATTTTGTAGTCGGCATCCAACCCATGCACGGGAATGAGCTTACGGTGTATTCAGGAAAAGAAAATTTAAAGCGAACCGTGTTGACTGCCGCTTTAAATCAGGGCCATGCCCTCGGTACAGGCGACTTGCTCGGCCAAGGTCGGGATCAGATTGTGGTTGGGTGGCGTGAGCCTGATGCACATAAAAAAACGGGCATAAAGATTTTCGTTTCCGGGGATGCAACCAATCAATGGACAGACTTTTGGATTGATGATAGTGGCATGGCATGCGAGGATTTACAATTGGCCGATCTCGACGGCGACGGAAAAAAAGAAATCATCGCTGCAGGAAGGGCTACACATAATTTAAAAATCTACTGGAATAAAAATTAGTTTTTAACTCCCTGCTTTGCAGCTTTCTTTCTTCTTTCGCGGATCACCTCAATTATGGGGGGCAAAATTGAAACGACGATGATTCCGAAAATAATGTAGGTAAAATTGTCTTTTACAACGGGAAGGCCACCAAAGAAAAATCCCAAGAACAAGAAACTTGTGACCCAGGCTATGGCACCGACAACATTGTATGTCGCAAACCGGAGGTAGCTCATCGTCCCAATTCCCGCTACGAAAGGCGCAAATGTTCGGATGATGGGAATAAACCGTGCGTAGATAATAGTCTTTCCCCCATGCTTGTTGTAAAACTCCTGCGTTCTTTCAAGATATTCTTTCTTCAAAAATTTAAATTTTCCACTAAAGGCCTTCGGTCCAAAATATTTGCCTATGTGATAATTCACAAGATCGCCCAGAATTGCGGCGATAATTAACAGCAGACACGTCAACACAATATTCATGTTGCTCTCTGGCTTTGCTATAATTGCTCCTGCAGCAAATAAAAGTGAATCCCCAGGTAAAAATGGCGTGACGACCAAACCTGTTTCTGCAAAAATTATCAAAAACAGAATAAGATAAGTCCACGTTTTATAATTACTTACGATTTCGACCAAATGCTGGTCAATATGAAGTATAAAATCAATGAGCGTTTTGATGAGTTCCAAAAAGTGTGTATTTCAGTTAAACAATTCAATTCTATTGCTCACTTTAAACGGTTGTGAGATGATGACCGTAGTGTGATCCTTATCAAAACAATGACATGATCAGACTGTTCTCGAATAAGATAGTAATGACGATTAATCTAAAATGAATCAACATCCTCCTCTTCCTCTTGCTCTAAGGGATCTTCTTCCTCTGGCGCAGCAGTTGCATCAACTTTTGGCTTCTTTTCTCTTTTCTTTTTTGGTTCGTCCGCAGGAACAACGTCTTCTGATGAAGCCTCTTTTTTCTTTTTCTTTTTGAACAGTCCTTTTTTCTCCGCGGGCTGAGCAGCTCTTATTGAATCTTGCTGATGTTGTCGAATAGAATCATTTTCAACGAAATCAAAGTCGTCGATTGGCTTAGGTTGCATTTGCTCGGTCGTATCGACCGGCTCTTTCTCCTTTTTCTTGAACAGGTTCTTAAAAAATCCAAAGAAACCAGCTTTCTTTTTTGCCTTCTTGCCAGCATTTGCCTCATCTTCTTTTTGCGCGTTCTGTTGGAGTTGAGATAATCTCACATCAGGTAAAACCAAGCTATTCCGGAGATACCACATGTAATTGTCCTGCTCTACATTATACCTGACGTCTTGCACGACATATTCAGGAGTCTCAGAAACGTACTTACCAGTTGCCTCATCAAATTTTAGACTATCAGGAAAATTATATCTAAGCAGCCTTAATTCTTTGTCCTTAGAGATCACGTAAATACTGTCTACATAGGTTTCCGATGTATCCTGGGGAACATCTTCAATGTAAATACTATCAATAACAGAGCGTGCTGCCAGGTCAAGCTCAGCGCCAGGTACTACCCCATCCTCGCCTTCCATCTCTTCTTGTAGCGGATCGTCTCCAATCGTCAAAGAGTCCGGCACAACAGGGTTTATGGGCCTCATTGCGACGGTCTGCATCGATCTTAATTTTTTACGGTAGGAAATCGGCTCTGCAATCAAATACTTAGTCTTGCTGGCCATCAGCATCTTAGGCGTAGAATCCTCCATGAAATAGCTAAACGTCTTACGAAGCTCATTTTTATCATAAATAAAGGCACTTTGATAGGCAGGGCATATCATCCGCTGTGTGCAGGCGCTTAAGAGCAGGCTAAGACTTAACAGAACAAAAAATGGCCTGGCCATGAAAGGGGTAAATCAAACAAAAATAATGATTTAAATAGAATTAATCCCAAAACTGGAGTTTTGTAACCACCTGGCGTCAAATTACATAGATTCTAACGTTTGTTTCTCGTTTTTAGTGAGTCTGGCCGACACTAAATCGTAGGAATCGGCAATCCACTGTCTTAGAAGCTTATCCGGGATCGATCCATCCAAGGTCACGGTGATCCAATGCTTTTTGTTCATATGGTAGCCCGGTTGTACAGCGGCGTGTCGTTCGCGCAATTCGACCCCTTTTTCAGGGTCAACTTTCAGGTTAAGACTCTCAAAAGGATCAATACCAGCAAGAGCGAATATTTTTCCCATGACTTTGTACACCAGCACACTTTCGCCAAAGGGAAATTCTTCCGTAACTCCTTTGTATGAAAGGCAATATGACCTATACGATTCAATATCCACTTTAGATGAACCTTCGAAGGATGATGTATATGATACCAAGAAGAAACACGATGATAGAAATTTTGTTAATGCCATGCATCATCCGGATATTGATATCGGAAGGCCTTGTGGGATCTTTTTTCCTAAAAAAGTAGCCGCCAACTTCCCCCAATTGGAAAAACTGTTTGGCCCCTTTCTTTTGCTCAGGGCTGCGCAACGGATCTTGCGAAGTTTTATGCTGCTCTTCCATTCTACGAATCTCCATTAATTTTTCCTCCGCGCAATGACGGTTCAATCCAATCGCCGTGCTCTCGGATGAGGTTGATCAATTCATCAACGGCTTTCGCCGTTGGAACATTTTTCCGTACTACTTCTTTTCCTTTGTACAATGTAATCCTTCCCGGCCCAGAGCCCACATACCCATAATCCGCATCAGCCATTTCTCCAGGACCGTTCACTATACAACCCATAATTCCAATTTTAATTCCCTTTAGATGACTGGTTCGTGAACGAATTTTTCCCGTCGTTTCCTGCAGATCAAAAAGCGTGCGACCACAAGACGGACAGGAAATATATTCAGTCTTCGAAATCCGTGTTCGTGTCGCTTGTAGAATGTTAAATGCCGTCTCGTTAACCATCTTGTCGGAACCGCAGTTTTCTGCTGCGATAAAGATGCCATCGCCAAGACCGTCGACCAGCAATCCGCCGAAATCTGTCGCTGCATACAATTGCAACTGTTCAGCTGTGAGATTTTGATAAGCGCGGCCGATTACAACGGGTACATCACATCCTTTGTTCATCAACGTCACGAAAAGTCTCCGCTGCTCAGGCATACCGTGACCGTTGTAAGTATCGATAAACAACACTGCAGTTTTGTCGTCTTTAAGTTTGTCAATCAAGTTATCCTGTAAATCGGGTAACAACGCGTAAACAAAATTTAATGTGGGCGACTGTTCAACGCCGGAAAGATATTCTTCAGCTCTGATGAATGGATAGGCGCGGATCCGATCCTTTTGTGTTACCCACGTCTCATGATTATAGATCAAACTAAGCGTTCCCGGAATTTCAAAATCGACTTTTTGATCACCGACAAAAATATAGTCACAAGCCATATCGGCAATATTCCATTTATCCAGAGGCACGGAATATTGATAGCCCAATGCAAACAGTGATGCCTGCGTAATTTTTTCTTTTGATGTAAAGTCAGCGACCACCCGAGGTATATGGTGCTCGCCGCCGAAGTTCAGGACTTCTCTCGTTTTTCGCCGGTTATATTCGAAAGGATTTATCGGATAACGATCAATTGGTGGAATCGGATCGTGTGGAATTCGCTTTTGATAACGGTTAGC
>DASQTN010000357.1:0-3836 GCA_035641895.1 Chryseolinea sp.
TACCCTGCAAGATGACAGCTTTTTGAATATCAGTTCAAATATCCTACGGCAGAACATATCGGGAACAGCCGCCGACCTCGATACGGATGGAAAAATCGACTTGATTCTTGGAGATCAACGCGGAATTGTAAACATCGTGCCGGACTTTAGAAACGCAACGACCGCAGACGGCGCCTTGTCGGAGATCGTATTTAACTCGTTCCTTGAAGATTATAAATCCAAAAACTTGGGAGGTCGCATCTGGCCAGTGACGGGGAATATTTTCAATACGACCAAACCGTCCATCGTTGTTGGAAATACACTTGGGGGAATCTACGTGCTCCGAAACGACGAAGGCCAGTCGCTCCCTGAAGCTCCAGTCATCACCATTTATCCGAATCCGGTCGTAAAAAATGAATCTTTTTCGGTTCAAATCGACCGTCCGGCGCAGTTCCACATGTTCAGTAGTTTAGGACAGGTCATTACAACTACGACTACAATACCGGGTTCGGGAATTCACACTTTTAAGGTTCCGCCGGTCGCGGCAGGGGTCTATTTTGTGAGATTCATAACCCAGGGAAAATTTTTTACAAAACGATTGGTAGTGGTTAATTAAACCTTATTCTGTTTAGTTACGATTCAAAAATTTATTTCCTATCCTCGATTTGTGCCTTCGCCCTTAGTTTTTATTCCATGTTTGTCACGAGTGACGGAGCCACGATAGATCTTCTACGAAGCACGCGTCGACCCACGGCTTGGCCGTCTTTGCGGCCTCGTGTTGAGTAAATTCCCTGAATAGTTTTGCAAGGATTAACACAATTTTGTTGTGTTCATACTTAGCGTGCTTTGCGAGAAAATTTCGACATGGCCACTTCAGAACTGATAGTTGGTATTTATTTGGCGAGGGGAAAGCCATTTTCGAACTTAAGAAAGTCGGATTACGAACCGGCGGTTTATTTTTCATGATCATATCCTCCCAAATCCCGTCAAATTGAAGGAATCTGCCATCTTTGCACCCGATTAACTGCAGCACATTTTGAAACACGCGTTTATTTTTGACATGGATGGGGTGATTGTCGATAGCAATCCTACCCACAAGATTGCCTTAAAACAGTTTTGTAAAAAGCTGGGATACGACCTTTCCGAGACCGACCTGCGCGAAAAAATTTATGGAAGGACAAACCGAGATTGGTTATTGAACCTGTTTGGGCAATTGGATGAGCAAACCATCCGAAAGTATGCCGACGAAAAAGAAGCGCTCTTCCGACAGCTTTATATTGATATTAAACCCGTCAACGGTTTGCTTCCTTTCCTCGACAAATTAGATTCCCTTGATATTAGCCGCGCCATTGCTACGTCAGCCCCACGGGCAAATGTTGATTTTACCCTTCAGAAGACGAATACGGGGAAATACTTTAAGACAATCCTCGATGATTCGTTTGTAACGGAAGGAAAGCCAAATCCGCAGATTTACCTGAAATCAGCTAGCGCCCTGGGATTTGATCCCCAAAATTGCATTGTTTTTGAAGATTCGCTTTCTGGCGTTCAGGCTGGAAAGCGCGCCGGATGTAAAGTCGTCGGAATCACAACCACCCATACACGGGAAGAATTAGCGGAAACCGATTTCATAATCGATGATTTCGAAAACCTGGGACCTGAATCCCTCATATCACTGCTTTATTAGGCATCAACAAGGATTATTTTGGAATGGCGTTGGATTATTAAGTTGAGCTACCGATATTTGCAGTCCCTTTTCAAAAAGGGGTTTTTTTAAACATTACGAAGATATGGCACGAGTTTGTCAAATAACTGGAAAGAGACCTCAGGTTGGAAATAACGTTTCGCACGCTAATAACAAAACAAAGAGAAGATTTTTACCAAATCTTCAAAAAAAGCGCTTTTTCATTCCTGAAGAGAACAAATGGATAACACTAAAGGTGTCCACCAAAGGAATTAAGACCATCTCCAAATATGGCATTAGCGCTGTATTGAAGGAAGCTAAGGCGAACGGATACCTGGTGTTGTAATCAAAAAACATTGAAATCATGGCAAAAAAAGGTAACAGGATACAGGTGATTTTGGAGTGCACGGAGCACAAAACGACGAACATGCCAGGCATGAGCCGGTACATCACCACGAAGAACAGAAAAAATACAACTGAACGGTTGGAACTGAAAAAGTACAATCCGATCTTGAAAAAATATACGGTACATAAAGAAATCAAATAATTATGGCAAAGAAAGTTGTTGCGTCCCTCAAGAAAACAGACGGTAAGAGCTATGCGAAAGTGATCCGCGCTGTAAGGTCTGAAAAGACCGGTGCTTACACCTTTAAGGAAGAAATTGTTGCAGCAGATTTAGTAAAAGAAATCCTTGCCAAGAAGTAATTAACTTCCAAAGAATTTGAAAAGTCCCTGATGGGACTTTTTTCGTTTATAAACAAAACGGACTCGTTATGGCATTATTCGGTAATCTGTTTTCCAAAGAAAAAAAAGAAACCCTTGACAAAGGATTAGAGAAATCCAAGGACAGCTTTTTTGGCAAGTTGGGAAAGGCGCTTGTAGGTAAGGCAACTGTGGATGATGAAGTACTTGATAATTTGGAAGAAATCTTGGTATCCTCGGATGTTGGGGTTAGCACAACGTTGAAAATTATTGACCGTATCCAAAAACGGGTTGCCCGCGATAAATATTTGGGCACCGCAGAACTTGACAGAATTTTGAAAGAAGAAGTCGCTGCATTGCTTTCCGAAAACAATTCAACCGATGGTCTTGAGTTTGAAACTCCAAAGGACAAAAAACCTTATGTGATCATGGTGGTGGGTGTAAACGGCGTGGGTAAAACGACGACCATCGGAAAGCTTGCGTCACAGTTTAAGAAGAGGGGGAAAAAAGTGATGCTAGGGGCTGCAGATACCTTTCGGGCAGCGGCTGTCGAACAACTGAAACTTTGGGGTCAGCGTGTAGGCGTTCCCGTTGTATCAAAAGGTATGAACGCAGATCCATCAGCCGTAGCATTTGATACTGTGAAAGAAGGATTTGATCAAAACGTAGATGTTATTATAATCGATACCGCCGGTAGACTTCATACGAAAGTCAATCTGATGGCGGAGTTGACAAAGATCAAACGCGTTATGCAGAAAGTCATTCCCGATGCGCCCCACGAGGTGCTATTGGTGTTGGACGGCAGCACGGGACAAAATGCAATGGTTCAGGCTACAGAATTCACGAAGGCAACAGAAGTAACCTCTCTTGCTATTACCAAACTCGATGGAACTGCAAAAGGAGGAGTTGTTATCGGAATATCAGATGAATTCAAAATACCCGTGCGCTACATTGGCGTGGGTGAGAAGGTTGATGACCTGCAAACGTTCAATAAGGTGGAATTTGTTGACTCGCTTTTCAAGAAAAATTGATTTACCAGTAGATGACGTTGTAAGTCGCTACAGAATTACTTCTTTTTTGTTTTGAACGCCAGCGGCGGCTGCTTTCTTACTGGTATCCGTATAAAGATCTGGTAGTTGAATCCCCAGGCAGAATCCTTGTAAGTTCGACCGTAACCGGGAACATCAGAGGCAATGATATGCTCGGTCTCGTCCATGCTCAAACCGAACTTGAAGCGGGCAGTATACCCCAGCCAGATCATTTTCCATATTTTAACGCGTAGCCCTGTTGTTAACTCGTACCAATGTGCGTTTACACTGCCATCATGATAAGCCAGGTTTTCAAAGTCTTTTGTAAAGAGATTTTTGGCATACACAGTCAAATCTTGAGAGAAGGTGGCTTGGCCATATCGCGCACCGAAAAAAAACATGTTTCTATCAGGATCTTTAAGAAGAAAATTGACGTCAACGCCCAC
>DASQTN010000358.1:0-6546 GCA_035641895.1 Chryseolinea sp.
CAGCAACGGATTCACCCGTAAAGACTTTAACATGGGTTCCCGTACTGTCAACATTATAGGTGTCCCATTTCTCTTTTTTTTGCGTGATCATTCGGGTCGGGCGAATTTCAGCAACTGCACCCAGCGCGTTTTTTACACCAATTAATTCCACCTTAGCATTGTGTTGCCCATTGTCAACAGTCCAGCTGTTTCCTGTTCGGATAAGGCGAACCACTTTTTTCCCATCCGCTGCGGGCGCAATGTGAATTGAAGATACCTTGGCAGTATCGAGGGCTAATAACTTTACTTTTAAATTACGCTCGCGGCCAGGCGATCGGAATAACTTCGACAATACAAATCCACTCAACAAAACAACCAGTGCGATAAGAAGGATTTTGTTATTAAACCGTGTCATAATTCTCGTTCATTCTTTTCAGTTTTGTCACTCTGTTTTTATGTGTCCGCATTACACCATAACCGATGGCCAGCAGAATGGGTACTAGAAAATTGCTATACTTGACAATCGTTTTAGTGGTGGCTTCGACTTCGCGTATCGGACGGGATACTGCGCCTTTAGTCCGTAATTCGATAAGACCGGTATCATCTGACAGCCAATCCAAAGCATTGGATAGGAGGTTAACATTATCGGGTTGTAACCTCCTTGGCTGTTGGGGTAATCCATTAACGGCAAAATCTCCATCGCTGACAACGACGATCCGGTATGGATTGGTATCTGTTTTCTTCTCAAGTGCAGCCGCTACAACAATATTTTGCCGAGGAAAATCTGATTCGCTCCATTCCTTTTCAACCGTGAAAAACTGCGGAGCGGGAAGCGCATTTGATAGCTCGGACGAAAACGCAAGCGGTGTAAAATTGACCGTCGAATCGCCGGTGAATTTTATTTCACTCGCGAACTCGAGCATCACAGCTTCGAGTCCGGTGACAATCGGATGATTTGAAAATGAACCGATCACAGGCACGTAAGGGAATGAAACGTTTGCTTGTAGCGTAAACCCGCCGAATTGTTGCGGCACAGAAACTGAACCACACTTTGCATCAACGATAAAATTATCGACCACTTCGGCCCCTTTATTCTGCAGCCAGTCCTCCAATCCAGTACGGACAGACGTTCCGCTGAGGCTGCGGAAATCTCCCGCAACTCTGTTCACTGCTATGAGTAGTCTTCCCCCTCGTAATAGAAAAGCATCGAGCTGCTGCAGGTGATTTTCGGGGATACTGTCCATTGGACGAACTAAAGCAAGCGTATTGATATGATTTGGAATATCGGTTGAGTCTGTGAGATTAATTTCAATGGGGTCATAAAGAATGCTTAGTTGTTGACTGACCTGCGACATTTCCATCAGGCCCGGCTCTCCATGACCCTGCAAAAAGCCAATGACAGGTTTATTGTCGATTGCAATCTTTTTGCTGGCGGTGGAAAGAGCATATTCCATGGCCGCACCGGGCTGAACAAAAGGAATCACTTCTGTTTTGTCGCCCAGCTGGATAGTTGCACCAAGGAAAGCCTTTTGTTGCTTTACCTGATCTTTTTGGCGAACGTTGATCAACACGGGTTGAATACCTTTCTGCGTGGCATCTTGCTCATTGGACTCCTTTGAGTTGGGATCGATAAATTCATATTGTATCTGACCATCAGAGAGGCTTGCATATTCTACAAGGATGTCCTGAAAATCCTGCCGCGTCTTGCCGACATGAGGAGGAAGGTCTTTTGAAAAATAGGCCTTTACAGTGACCGGGTCTTCAAGGGTGGTTAGAATATCTCTGGTCGCACTGCTTAACGTATATTGTTTGTCTTCCGTTAGGTCCCAGCGTATGTGGTATTCGTTTCCAAGCAAGTTGATCACCACAATAATTCCGGCAATCAGAATAGTCGTTGTCAATAAATTCGTTTTCATGTGTTAACATTTTTTGCTTGAAGGAAACATGGTCATGTTTTCAATCGGCATAAGGGATTTATATCCATATAATTTTAATTATGCGGCCTGACGTTTGGTCAACGACATCTCCGAAAGAAGAATGCCAATGACAGTTAAGGAAAAGAAATAAATGATGTCCCGGCTATCAAGCACGCCGCGCGAAATGCTTTCAAAATGACTATTCAGGTTCAGATAATCGAAAACCTCACCGACCCACCCAGAAAATTGTTCTGCAAGCATACCGAAGATGATATGAAAAAATAGTCCTGTAAACATTGCCGCTAAAAAGGCAACAATCTGATTTGTCGTGGTGCTGCTGGTATACAAACCAATACTTGTATACATGGCACTCATGAGAATTAAACCAAGATATCCGCAAATCACCTGCCCTGTGTCAAGATCTCCAATCGCTGCGACTGAGATTACATAAGGAAGCGTGAAAGCCAATGCGATAATCACCAGCAACAAGGCGGACAAGAATTTTCCAATCACGGTTTGTCTGTCAGTCACCGCCTTAGTAAGAAGCAACTCAATGGTGCCCGATTTTTTTTCCTCTGCCAGAAGTCGCATAGTAAGCGCAGGAATAAAAAAGAAAAGCGTCCAATACGCAACATTGAAAAAAGATTCAAGCGTTGCCTGACCTGTATAAAAAATGTCCGAGCCCAGAATCCAGGTGAAGAAACCACTGAATCCAAGAAACAACACCAACATAATGTAGGCGATCAGCGAATCGAAAAAAGACGCAAGTTCACGTTTGGCTATAATCCATGTAGCATGCATAATCAGTTCATTGTCAGGTTCCTGAAAATATCTTCTAACCTCGTTTCAACCGGAATTAGTTCCGTGAGTATCCATCCCTTCTCTACACATAAATTAAACACATCCCGTTTCGCCGACTGACCCACTTTGCTTTGGATTTCGAAACGATCAGCTTCCATTGCTGTTACCTGATCGACTGTCGCGAGGGCTTTAAGGAATTGAAATACGTCCGCACCGTTGGCATCTTCAATTTTGACTTTGATTAGTTCACGACCACTGGCTTGCTTCCGAAGGGTGTCCGCCGTTCCATCGGCAACAATTTTTCCTTTGTTTATGATTAGAATACGGTCACACGTTGCTTCCACTTCTGGCAAGATATGGGTGCTTAGAATCACCGTTTTAGCCTTACCTAATTCTTTAATAAGTTGACGAATTTCTACAATTTGATTTGGGTCAAGGCCAGTCGTTGGTTCATCCAAGATTAGAATTTCGGGATCGTGAATCATTGCCTGGGCTAGTCCTACACGCTGCCGATATCCTTTCGACAGCTCACCGATTTTTTTATGTTTTTCTGCATTAAGACCACAAACTTTTACCATCTTACGAATGCGCTCATCAATGTTTTTCTTGTCTACCCCTTGAAGGACTGCACAAAATTCCAGGTAGTCCATCACAGGCATATCAAGATAAAGCGGATTGTTTTCTGGTAGATACCCAATGTGCTTTCGGATGTCCTCACTTCCATGGCGAACGGATCGATCGTTCACAAAAATTTCGCCGCTACCAATACCTAAATATCCGGTGATCATTTTCATCGAAGTACTTTTTCCCGCTCCGTTGGGACCTAAAAATCCAAGGATTTCGCCGGTCTTTACTTCAAATGAAATATTGTCCACAGCTGTCTGTACCCCATATCGCTTGGACAGGTTTTCAATTCTAATGTTCATTGCGTGTCACGTTAGGGTCCACCAACATTTTGATTTGGTCAGCAAAATAAAATTTCAGAAATAAAAAAAGCAAGTTTTCCAATGTCTACGGATGGCCAGTACCAAAAAATTTTGATAATCAGATATTGCTCAGGGTCGGCCTTACCGCTTGAAAGATGACTTGATCAGAAACGCCATTTGGAAAATTTTTCGTAGAAAGCCAATAATCGAGTTCCGTTATCTCGTCAGGTTGTAAATTACGGACTGCTTTTCTATACTCCTTATAAAATAAATTTCGGTCAAAGCTGACTTTATCCAATATCATTTTGTAGTAATCAAGAAATGCCGTCATGATTGGGTTTTTTTGGTTAGATGAGTGAATTTTTTAACGTACAGGTATAAGGTAAGGTGGGGATAACCCACCTCCCTTAGCCTACAGTTATCTGCCGTGCCGGCTTAACCTTAGCTTCTTCCCTCTTCGGAATAGTGATATGCAATATTCCATCTTTATATTTTGCAGATATTTTTCCGCCTTCAACCTTGTTTTCCGGAAGCGAAAAGCTGCGCTGGAAAGACCGGTAGTTGAATTCTCTCCGGTTATATTGTCCATTTTTATCTGAAGATTCTGTATTGTTTTGGACTTCCGACGAGATCGATAAAATATTATTGTCGAGTTCCACCTTGAAGTCATCACGATTCATTCCTGGGGCAGCTACTTCGATAAGAAAATCATCATTCGTTTCTCTTACATTCACAGATGGAAGCGTGGCACCTTCCGATCGCCAATTGCGCGCAGATGAATCAAACCAATCGTCCAAAAAAAACTCATTTAACAAAGACGGAATGGACGAGAATGAATTTCCGTTAGTTCTAACTAAATTTTTCATAATTCCTCCTTTTTATTTTTGTTAAACATTTATTGAAAATATTTTTTTACGAATGCACATACCTCAAAGATCACCAGATCGCTTTTCTTCTTTATTTTTTTGACTATCCCCATAGTAGAAACGATTCTTGATCGAATCCATACGATTCATCATATCTCTCAAGTAAGAGTCATTTAGTTCGTACCGCCTTAAGAAAAAGTCATTGTGGAAAAAATCCGGATACCGTGTCGAATCATTAAAGAATAATGAATTAAAGTCCCGGTCGAAAAGCAATGAATGATCGCGTTTGAAATATCGGTCAAAACTTTTCATCAGGCTATCCATTTTTAGGGTATCACCCTGAACGTTTGAGTAAAATGAGGTGTACGTGGAATCAAATCCAACGACGTTACCCTTGTCATCGTAGTGCTTGTTTACTTTTATGTTGACTTTGGGTTTGTGTAAACTATCAGCATCTACTGATGTTCTCGGATTTTTTTCAGGATTTTGGCCACTTGTTTTTTCGTTACACGATGAAACGAAAAGCAATAGAATCAACAAAAATCCAAGGGTCGGATTTTGAGATGTATAAAAGGTCTTCCGCCTAGCAGAAAGACCACTTTGTTCTGGAGCTTTGCTCATGGTCTTTATGTTTACATGAAAGATTCTCTTATAGGCTAACAATAATTGTGCAAAAGGGTACCGTTAGACTTGACAATATGTACAGACTGACATTTTTTTCGGCAGCTATGACAGCTCGTCGCGAGGAGTGAAAAAATTTCAGTTTTGCTACCTCCGACCGCATGCATCCGTGGACAGAAAGGTCTGACGAAAATTTAATGGAAGCAAAATCTTCAGGGATATCACCATTACGGTAGTACCAATGATAGTATTGTTTCGACCGTCCGTTTGAAGAATTTCCTATCATCACCCAAAGAAATAATGCTAGCACGACCTAGCAAGTGAATTTGGTTGACAAGGCTTGATTTAAGCCTTGTCAACTTTTTCCAAACTCGATTTAGCGTGACCCAACCCAGTGTGGATATGTTGGTTTTTGTTGGCTCACCACATCCAACCTTGAGACCTGATCGCGAGTCAGGTTCCATCCAACAGCACCAAGGTTTTCAAGAAGTTGTTCTTCGTTACGGGCTCCAATAACAATATTAGAAACAGTCGGTCTCTGAAGAAGCCAGTTTAATGCAATCTGAGGAATACTTTTTCCAGTTTCTTGCTCCAGCTGTTGAAGCACTTCTAAAACATTAAAGAGAATTTCATCGGGTACTTCGGGACCACCGGCATGTCCGCCAGATTTAATTCGCCCTTCCGGCAATGGCTGTCCTGCGCGAATTTTGCCTGTCAACCTTCCCCATCCCAACGGACTCCACACCATCAAACCAAGATTTTGGTCTTCTATCATGGGAAGTAGCTCCCATTCGTAATCACGACCAACAAGCGAATAATAGCCCTGGTAAATTACATAGCGGGAAAGATTTCTTCTTTCTGAAATAGACAAGGCTTTCATGACCTGCCAACTGGTGAAATTAGAGATTCCAATGTAACGGACTTTTCCGCTTATTAAAAGCTCATCCAATGCTCGCAACGTTTCCTCTATTGGTGTGAACGCGTCATATCCGTGAATAAAATAGACATCGATGTACCTTGTTCCCAATCGTTTTAAACTTGCCTCCACCTCTTTGATGATGTGGTAACGTGATGATCCATGGTCATTAGTGCCTTCACCCATTTTAAAGGTGCCTTTCGTGGAGATGATAGCCTTTTCACGCTTTCCTTTCAAAACGTGGCCAAGGATTTTTTCGGCGTCGCCTTGAGAATAGACATTAGCAGTATCAAAGAAGTTTACTCCGTGTTCCATGCTGATATCGACAAGTCGCGATGCTTCTTTTGCATCCGTCGTTCCCCAGCGTTTAAAAAATTCATTGGTCCCGCCAAATGTAGCGGTTCCTAAGCTCAGCACCGGTACCCGCATGCCTGCTCCTCCTAATTGTCTGTACTCCATAATTTATTCAATTTTACCTTTGTTGTCCTTTTCTTTAGGACAAAATTGGCGGCATCAATTGT
>DASQTN010000359.1:0-3458 GCA_035641895.1 Chryseolinea sp.
GTGATGCAAATTTCAGCGAAGTGCGTGCTGCCAGAGCATTTGCCCTGCTCAATATGACGATGCATAATGCTTCCATCGCTTGCTGGGATACCAAATTTTTTTACTTCAATGCTCGTCCTAGCCAGTTGATTCCTGCTATAAAAACATCAACAGGTGTACCCAATTTCCCGGCTTATGTTTCCGGCCATTCAACATACTCTGCTTCTGCTGCTACCATGTTATCGTATCTTTTCCCCGCTTATGCAAGCGATTTTCAAACAATGGCAACCGAAGCTGCCATGTCAAGGCTTTATGGCGGGATTCATTATCGAAAGGACAGCGAAGTGGGCCTTACACTGGGAACTGACGTCGGTGAGCACCTTGTTAATACATTTGCGAAAGTAGACGGCGCTGATTAATTGAAGGAAGTCATTGAATGTGAAGGGACACATCATCCTCATCAAGAAAAAAAACTTCGCCGGGTCGAGCAACTTAAGAAAGTAATGAAAACCGTAAGGAAGCATGAAGCCAATCATCGCTTCCTTACACTTACTTTTTCGGGTGGCTTGCGCCTTGTGCTTTATTGGTCACGGTGCTTTTGGCATCATCCCAAAATCCATATGGTGCAATTACTTGGTTTTCGTATAGATCAAGACGTGTTATTAAGATGCCGGGAAAACCAAAATAGAAAATGGAGTATTAGTGCGACCTCCTTCTGAAAAAGCTACCTATAGAGCTTTTTTCATTTTCATTGGAATGATCCGTGCCTATGGCTTTTTTGTCATCTATTTTTCAGAATCATTCCCTTCATCACTTCAAATGTTTTTTGCTTCAAGGAAGCTTGATCATTTAATGTTAGGCCTTGGGTTGATATTTCTGGACCAACGATAACTTTTACCCGGCCGGGTTTCATCCGTATTGTTCCTGGCGGCATGAGTGGTCCAGCGCCAACGACTACCATAGGCAAAATTGGTTGCTGTGTATCGACCGCGATTCGGAATGCTCCATCCTTAAATGGTTGTAACGGTTCTTTCGAACGGTTTTGGGTTCCCTCGGCGAAAAGCAGAATGGATGTACCGTCCGACAGAATTTTTTTTAGTCGATCCATACTTTTTTTTCGACTTTCAGCACTTGATCGGTCGACGATGACGGTTGCTGATTTTGCAATCCACCCGAACACCGGAATTTTTAACAATTCTTTTTTCGCCAAAGGCCTTTTTTCCCCGGGTATAATCATCCATAACCCTGGGATATCTAAAAACGAAGTGTGATTACTGACGTAGATGTAGGCTTTACCTTTTTTGAAATTTTCCTGGCCAAAAAAATCATACCGTATAAAAGTGAGCATGCTAAAAATCCATGACCACAGCCAGAGGAATTTCCCACCGATCCAACTTACTTTTCCGCCAATTAAAAACGGAAGTATGATTCCAGGTAGCAAAAGGATCATAAATATGGTAAAGACAAGAAACACCCAGAAGGCGTAGAGCTTGAGTAGGATCGAATTTAATACTTTCAAAACCAGACGATAAATTTGCCGAAAGTTCTTAAAGTTTGGTGAACATCCAAGTTCGAATTCCGCGGTTTGGCTTCGAAGTTGTTAACTTCGAACCTCGAACTTGAATCTTGAAACTAAAAACATGAAACTCTTTGTAAATCTTGCCCGGGCGGTGGTCAGCGCGTTGGAGATGATCTTCGAGCATAACAAATATGCCGACAAAGTCATCGAAAAAGTCCTAAAACAAAATCCAAAGTGGGGAGCCCGTGACAGACGATTTATTGCTGAAACCACTTACGATATTGTTCGATGGTACCGGTTTTTGCAAAACATTACAGAAGCGGAAGAAAACGATTATTGGAAGTTGTTGGGTGGATGGTGCGTGCTTCATCAGGTTCCACTTCCTCCGTGGACGGAATTTAAAGATCTTAATGAGAAAAGAATCCTCGACCGTAACATAAAAATGAAATCTATCCGACGATTTCGAGAGTCAATACCGGACTGGCTCGATACGCTTGGCGAGCAGGAATTAGGAAAACGTTGGGAGAAGGAACTAAATTCTCTCAACGAAGAGGCAGCCGTTGTTTTACGCGCAAACGCACTGAAAATTTCAGCTAAAGATCTACACCAGGCGTTGCGTGACACAGACGTGGAAACAGATTACTTGCGTGACTTTCCAGATGCTTTGGTGCTATCTGAAAGGCAAAATATTTTTCGACACCCTGCCTTCAAAGAAGGACTGTTTGAAGTGCAGGATGCAGCCTCCCAATTAATTGCTCCTTTTTTGCGTGTCAATCCTGGCATGCGGGTAATTGATGCATGCGCTGGGGCGGGAGGAAAAACACTGCACCTCGCGGCTATCATGAAAAATAAAGGCCGCATTATCGCGATGGATGTGGAAGCGTTTAAGTTGGAGGAACTTCAAAAGCGGGCCAAACGTGCCGGGGTAAGCAATTTGGAAATCAAGCATATTGAATCATCTAAAACTATAAAACGATTAGAGAACTCTGCTGATCGTTTGCTGCTGGATGTGCCATGTTCTGGTTTGGGCGTGCTTAAAAGGAATCCCGATGCAAAGTGGAAATTGTCACTGGCCTTTATCGAAAACGTAAAAGAACTTCAGCAGCACATTCTGCGAGACTATTGCAACATGTTAAAAAAGGATGGTTTGATGGTCTATTCAACCTGTAGTGTACTTCCGTCAGAAAATGAACGACAGGTGGAAAAATTTTTGGAAGGTAATGGAGATAGGTTCGAGCTTGTGGATCAAAAACATAGCTGGCCCACGGAAGGATTTGACGGCTTTTACATGGCGCTTCTGCGTAAAAAATAGCCCACCCCGGACAGGGCGTGTTGCCCTCAAAGACCAATTTCTATACCTTTAATTTTTAACCTTATTAATGGTAACGACTTCGAGACTTTTTATTTTCATTCTGCTTTCAGCTTTCAGCTTGCCGTCGGCAGCTCAATCGCTCAAGTCCTATGAACAGGATCTCCCCGAAACTTCCGTAAAATTTAAAATGGTAGCGATACCGGCAGGAACATTTTCAATTGGCAGCCCTGCTACAGAATCGGGTCGGGAAGAGGATGAAGGACCTCAAAAAAAAGTACAAATAGCTGCCTTTTGGATGGGTGCACATGAGGTAACTTTCGCCGAGTGGGACGCATTCTTCAAAAGTATGGACGTGCCGCAAACAAAGGCAATTGCGGTAGATGCTGTTTCGCGACCTACGGCCCAATATATAGACCTCACCTGGGGAATGGGTCGCGATCCTAAACAACCTACGAACAGTATGAGCCAGGCGGCTGCAATAATGTATTGTAAATGGTTGTATGCGAAAACTGGAATCTTTTATCGACTTCCTACAGAAGCCGAATGGGAATACGCTTGTCGCGCGGGCGCAACTACAGCATTTCCATTTGATAATAGCCCGCAACAGCTAAAGGAATACGCCTTCTTCAAAGAGAATAGCGGAAACAA
>DASQTN010000360.1:0-2550 GCA_035641895.1 Chryseolinea sp.
ATCAATAAACATTTGTGGAGCAGCTCGTTTATCATGTTGACGGGCGGGATGGCCTTTCTATTATTTGCTGTGTTTTATTGGATCATCGATATTTTGAAATATCAAAAATGGACTTTCTTTTTTATTGTCATTGGGATGAATAGTCTGACCATCTACCTGGTTTATCGGTTTATCGATTTTGGTCATACATCGGCGCTGCTGTTTCAGGGATTTTATAAAGATACCAATGAAAAGTGGCACCCGGTTTTTGAAAGTGTCGGAGCATTGATCATCGTTTGGCTGTTCTTATACTTTTTGTACAAGCGAAGGATATTTATCAAAATATGATTTTGTTTATAATAGCCCTACCGTTGAATAAAACTCCACTGATCACAAAATTCTTTCCTGGCGCAAATAACGAAGAGCACCCGTGGACCATAATGCCCAAAAGATTAACACGGGCTGGAAGAATAATCGAATAAACCTGGCGCGGTCCGTATCCAGTCCAAATGCATCTTTTTGATTTACATATTGAGCGATGTTCCCAGGAAAAATCAGCACGTAGAATATCGCAAGTGCTAGTCCCACCCAAACTTTTTGTTTCGTCAAGAAGACCATTCCCATGCCGAGCGCGAGTTCAAATATTCCGGAGATTATGACAACGGCATCGTCACCGATAGGTACCCACTCTGGTACCTGCGCTTGAAATTCGGCTCGCAGAAATGTGAAATGTCCGATAGCAGCAAAAATCATTATGAGACCTAATGTGATTCTTGCAAGATTCTGAATGGTGTTTGTTTCGATGTGCTTCATAAAATGTAAACTGTTTCATGTCGAAGAAGTTACAACACGACATCGATCAAGAAACAACTATCTCCAATAGTAATAATAATTTGAGTGGTTTCCTGATTCTTTACGGAGGCGACGACTGTTTCGTGATTCACGTTTTGAACTCCTTCACCCGATCAGAGGTGACGCGCGTATGTCTTAACGTGCCTGCGCTTGTTGGTGAAGAACACACAACAAGGGCTGGGTGACCAAGGCTATTTGATCAACACGTTCGCCGGACAACAAGTAGCGGCCTACTTCCTGGTCAACAATGCTTCAATTTCTTCTTGGACCTCAGGAGCTTTTTCTGTTGCATTCTCATATAAGATATTTCCCCGCCCAATGATTACATAATGTGGAATTCCTTCAATATTGAAATACGATCTCAACTTTGAATTCCAATTCCCCTCAGCAATCAGGTTGATGCCCCTAAGCTTATATTTTTCAATGGTCGCTAGCCATTTAACTTTTTCACTATCAAGACAAATATTCACAAATTGTATTTCTTTATGGGAGCTATATTGAGCTATCATGTCATTTAATGCAGGCATGTTATTAATGCAAGGACCGCACCATGTGGCCCAAAAGTTGACATACAGAATGTTACCCTGAAAAGCTTTAATTGACACTAAATTATTAAAACCATCTGACAGGAAAAATTCAGGAATGGTATCACCCCTACTTAGATTAAGCGCGGGCATTTCGTTTCTTGATTTACTGCCGGAAAGTGTTTTCAATTCTTCATAATCGACAAGCTGAAACTCCTTGGCGAGGGAATCTATGGAGATGGAATCAGAATAGAATTTAATTAATGAACTAAAACTGAATTTGTGATAAACTTCTTTTACAAGTCCCGATAACTGATCCTTAGACTGATTGAGGATATGTGATCTGATCTTACGTGTTCTTGAGTTTCCAGTAAATGCATGAAGCTCACTTGCCGGCAAGCTTTTAAGAAAATACGCGTCCAAAAATTGAAAGTATTGCGAGGACAAAATCGCAGTTACATTATTAATTTGAACGTTACTCAGATAATTATAATAATCTTCCGGAACTGCATCATCAAAGTATTTCATCACCTCGTTAGCCAGCGGCATTGCTGTTTTGTATCCTGCGCCTGTGTACGTCATTTCGGACCTTTCATAGTTCAAAAACCATTCAGGAAGACGATCTGACGACGTATAACTTTCGAGAAAGTCGATTTCTATATTAATGACACTATCGGTTGCCTGTTTTAGGGAGTTGTACGTAGTCTTTGGTGAGAGTGATTTATTGAGTGGAAATCGTATGTCCGTGTAGCCCAACATTCTTTTCTTTTCATAATAGTATTCGTTAATAGCTTTTGTTTTGCCATAGAAGGCTAGTTCCGCTTTATCCGTTGTAAAGTCTATTTTAATATGTGTAGTGTCTTGTGGGAATAGTAAAACGTCAAACCGCTGGTCGCCGACTGTCAACATGCTTTTGACCGGCCTGTCTATTCTAATGTTAAGGTAAAAATCTCCGGCTTTGCTAATGGTCAGGCTATTTGATTCACTCACGCCATAGGGAATGTTTGTGAAGGCTAATGCACTAATAGATAACGAATCTGAAAGATCGCTGGTAAAAATGATATGGATCGCACTTTTGGAGAATGGACGATACGTTATTGCACCTTTATCTTCTTTGGACGTACACGCGGTGAATAAAATTATCAAATAACAAATCTGTCTCATGCTACAATTTTAAAATATTTGTCTGGCTAGC
>DASQTN010000361.1:0-2152 GCA_035641895.1 Chryseolinea sp.
CAATACTAATATAGATTACATTCGATTTTAAAATTTGTCCTTCCTTATGGACCTCCCTCTGCTCTTGTCATACATCCTTTGGGACGTCGACCCTGATATTTTTGTGATCCCTTATTTAGACCATCCGGTAAGGTGGTATGGATTATCCTGGGCATTGAGTTTTATACTCGGCCAGCAAATCATGTATTATATCTACAAAAAGGATGGGCGGCCGTCGCTGGAAGTTGACACACTTACTATCTACATAATTATTTCGGCGGTCGTTGGAGCCAGACTAGGTCATGTCTTGTTTTATGATCTGAGCGAATTTTCGAGGGATCCCATTCGCATTTTTGCAGTTTGGGAGGGAGGTTTGGCTAGCCACGGCGCCGGTATTGGTGTGTTGATTGGTTTGTTTTTTTTCGCCCGAAAAACAAGAGTTAAATACTGGTGGATTGCAGACAGACTAGCCATCATCACAGCATTAACAGGCGGCTTAATCCGCATGGGGAATTTGATGAACTCAGAAATGGTAGGGCTGCCAACTACTTTGCCCTGGGGGTTCGTGTTTACATCCATCGACGACATACCGAGGCATCCGGCGCAATTATATGAAGCCATTTATTGCTTTTTGCTTTTCTTTTTTCTGTTTCGTAGCTGGCAGAAGAAAGGCAGCGAATTAAGAGAGGGTTTTCTGACCGGCTGGTTTTTCATCATACTTTTTAGTTTACGGTTTGTGGATGAATTTTTTAAAATCAATCAGGTACCATTTGAAGATGACTTGATTTTAAACATGGGCCAGATTTTAAGTATTCCATTTGTGATCATCGGAATAGTTATCCTTGTTCGGAGCAAGCGACTACTTCCGGATAGAAATGATATTCAAAGTCAAATTGATGGTGCGCCCAAGATTGGGCAAGTATAGGTGAGTGCCTGTACGGGTTGTGAATGTAATTATTTTCGTTTTTAGAAATTCTGCTGACGATGTTGGTGTAACGTACTTTCTCTGTATTGTGTGAAATAACAGAAACGGGCAACAGAGAGACGGACGCTGCAGGTAGAATTTTCCCCTTGTCTGATCGCATTTATTTTTTTATGCACGAGCACCTTGAAGAAAGTCTTAACAAAAAAGTTTCCCTTACCACGGCGGAATGGGAATCTGTTAAGTCATTTTTCATTCCGAAGAAGTTGCGCAAAAGACAATACGTCGTCAATGCAGGTGATGTTTGCCAATATTTTTGTTTTGTGGAAAAAGGACTTCTGCGATCCTTCAGTGTCGACAAAAATGGCAATGAACATGTTGTCCAGTTTGCGCTTGAAGGCTGGTGGATTTCGGATATGGGCAGTTTCCTATCGGGCGACAGCGCCGTTTATAATATTGAAGCGCTTGAAAACGCTGAACTGTTATTGCTTACCAGACAAAGTATGGATGACATGTTAATTCAAGTACCCAAAATGGAACGCTATTTTCGTTTGCTCATGCAACAGAATATGGTGGTACTACAACGGCGGATACTTGGCACATTAAGTTTGTCCGCGGAAGAAAAATACAGACGAATGATGCTTTTATACCCGGACATCCTTCAGCGTTCGCCCCAGCAGTATGTTGCTTCTTTTCTTGGTATTACACCGGAGACCCTTAGCAGGGTACGAAAGCAAGTTTCTACCGTTAAATAAATCTCTTGATTTAAATCAAGTTCTTTCTTGTTTAATGTCAATGACAGGCTGCATAGTGCCTGTTATGTTTGCACCGCGTAAAAAAAGATCAAAAAACTATGTTACAGAAGAAAACAGTAGCAGTAATCGGGGCAACGGGAAATGTCGGATCTGCTATTGCTAAATGCCTATCATTGACAAGCAATCGTTTGTTGTTGATGGCTAATGAAAAAGATCAATTAGAATTATTGCTTTTTGATATAAAATCATCGTCTCCATCGGCAGAGATTGAAGGAATTACTTGCGCGAAAGAGGCTTCTTGGGAGGCGGATATTATCGTAGTGGCCACCTCGTCTGAGGAAGGAAAAGCGATTGCAGAGCGCATCAGAGAAGTTGCCATTGGTAAAATTGTAATCAGCGTTTCTCAACCAATAAATGGTTATTTGAATATTGTAGCAAATCCGTCGAACGTTAGTGCAGCAGAAGAACTGCAGCAGTTATTGCCCCATTCTAAAGT
>DASQTN010000362.1:0-8338 GCA_035641895.1 Chryseolinea sp.
TTCCAAAGCAAAATTGTCAAAGCAATCAGTAGTCTCATCAGGTCTTTTCGGTGCTTTGGGCACATTCTACGGTTCATAACATTACGGTGCCTCCGTAATCCAAAGGCGATTAGTTTAAAATGCGAAAGATAGATGTAAAACCTTAACATGGACCTTGGAATTCCTTATACCCATCGATTTCTCTTTGAGCGGCGAAATCCGATTATAACTTCTATTAATCGGCAGAATTTCCTAAGTTGACGTTGTCTTTTTCCAAGTCCATGTCCCGGAAAATCCTCCAATTTTGCTTTATCGCTGCTTTAACAGTCGCTTGTTCGGAGGAGGAGCCGCGAAAAGCCTTGACCGTCTATGATGAAAGTTTAATTGAATATTTCAACGAAGTAGCCCTGGGGTTCGAATTTGGTGGTGCATCGGAAGTTACCCGAAAATGGACAACAGACATGAGGATTTTCGTGGGTGGAAATAATCACCCGGATTTGGTAGCGGAACTACAAAATATTCTTGGAGAGATCAACACATTGGCCACAGATGGCTTTAGCGTATCCGTTGTAACAGACACTTTGGAATCAAACTTCTACATTTTTCTCGGTTCTGGTACCGACTATTCGAAGAGGTTTCCCTCCTTAGCAAATCTTGTCCCTAGCAATTGGGGGCTGTTCAATATTTCTTTTGATCCGTCCAATCAAATTAATGGGGGAACAATGTATGTTGACACCGACCGGGCCAATAGTTTTGAAGAGAAACATTTATTGCGGGAGGAATTGACACAATCATTGGGTTTGGGCAGGGATTCCCATCGATATCCCAGCAGCATTTTTCAAGCAAATTGGACTGAAACAACTCAGTATTCCGATATGGACAAAGATTTAATCCGATTGTTGTATCATCCCTTAATGAAAACCGGTTTGGACCGGGCACAATGTGCAGAACTTCTTCGGAAAATTATTCTAAGCGAAAAATAACGAAGCCAACTTTGCCTTACCGTCGATAAATGTATTCTTACCTTATAGTTGCGCATTCATTATTTCGTTGGCTTGTATTAATAAGCTTACTAGTTGTTATCTATCGTGCTTATGTTGGTTGGTTTAAAAACAAAGTCTTTACTCCCCGAGAGAATTCTATCGCAAATTTTGCCACTACTGTCACAAATATTCAGTTTCTGATTGGTCTTTGGTTGTACTTCAAAAGTCCTGTTGTTGATTATTTCTGGGATAATTTCCGAGTCGCCATTCACGAACGAGATATACGTTTCTTCGGGATCGAGCACATAACAATGATGTTTATTGCAGTTACAATCATCAATACAGGATCCGGCTTGGTAAAAAAAAGGTTAACCGATAAAGGAAAATTCAAAACAATCGCTATTTGGTTCACTGTTGCCCTCACTATTATTTTTCTCTCGATACCATGGCCATTTTCTCCCTTTACAAGGAGACCATACCTTCGAACATATCAACAAACCGAAAGGACGTTTTTTACTTTTTATCAAACACCAGTCCCGCAAGTAAACTGATCATTCCCATCGTGATGGCAATACCTCGATATTTCATGTAGCTCAGCCATTGGATTCTTACGTTCTCCCAATTTACATTGTCAGTCGCTGCTCCATACGAATGAGACAAGGCATTCAATGGTAAACTGCCTTTCACGGCTATAATCAGATCAATTGACAACAGGATTAAGGCGATTGCTGAAGAAACGAAGAAGAGAGAAGTGGGCTGCCTAATGGATATAATAACCGCTACTATACTTAAAGCGAGACAAGAATAGTACATAGCTTTGAATCGTGTGATCATTAAAGAGTCGATTATCTTTCGTTGCTCAAAGTAATTTTCCAGTGAAACCGCCTTCAAGGCGTCCGATAAGATAAATAAATAGAAGAGCACTTGAGATGTCACAAGCAAGTAGCTAATGAGATGCAGTAAACGGATTGATTTAATTGCGATCATAATTTTATTAATTTTAAAACCTGCACAAAGCAAGTAAACGGCGAACTTCTGATTCTTGAGGTACATCAAGAATTTCGAGGCTAACAGGCAATTCATGGGAGACGAACTAAAATCATTTTTTGAAAAGCAAGTGCCTCTGGAGGAGGAAGCCTGGAAAGATCTTCAGAAAGTTGTTGAAGTTAGAGATCTCAAAAGGAAGGAGCACTTTCTGGACCAGGGTGAAATTTGTAAGCATCTCGGATTCATCGTTAAAGGTTACGTTCGACTATACTTTTTAAAGGACGGCGATGAAATTACTAAAGATTTCAATTTTGAAAATTCATTTTGTGGATCGTATGCAAGTTTCAGCTTACGACAGCCTTCTCGTTTCAATATTGTAGCCATGGAGAAATTAAAACTCTACACTATCGGCCGGGAAGATCTGTTCCGTTTATTTGACAAATATCCTAGTATGCAAAAATTAGGACGGTTAAGTATGGAACATATGTTCATACGCAAAGAAATGAGAGAAGCTTCTTTCTTACTGGATTCTGCGGAACAGCGATATCAGGATCTATTACTCCAGTATCCTAAAATTACGCAGCGGGTTCCTTTAAAATATTTAGCTTCTTATTTAGGCATTACAGCGGAGACATTAAGCAGGATACGGGCGCTAAAATCATGATCTGAGACAGTAGTCACCTCACCGGGCACCAACTTGAAAAATCCTCATGCCGGAGCGTTAGGATAATGTATGGACCGTAGATCATTTGTAGTAAAATCAAAAATGAATCACTTCAACAAGTCGTCGATCCGCTGAAAAGCGTACCCTTTGGATTTCAATTCTTTAATCAGACTGTCCAGTCTTGTATAAAACTTATCCGATCTTCTATTATCACTCCCAATGTGGGTAAGCAAGATGAAGCCGTTCAGCCCATGCTCACTTTGTTTTTCGTAATTCATAATGGACTCATAGATTTCGTCTGACGTCCGATAGTTGCTCATCCCCGGATATGTGTAATCCGCAGCCGATCGTGTTCCCGACGAAAAATTGATAAGCTTCAATTGCATCTCAGCAGTCCACCTGGAGATTGATGCGTTATACCACTCATACGGCGGAAGAAAATAAGCTGCATCGCTTCTTTTTATCCCGTATGATTTCATTCGCTTATAATTTTTCCGAACGTCTTTCACAAATTGGTTCCTGGTCACCAGCAAGCTGTCACGCTTGTTCCAGTCTGCATACAAAAGGTGTCTGTCAGAGTGCGCACCCAAATAATGGCCTTCAGATTTAAGTCGTTGAGTGATAGATCTAAAGGCCGGAGTTTTATAAAAATTTCCTGTTAAAAAAAATGATGCCTTTACATTGTTGATCTTTAAAACGTCTGCGATGATTTTACCGCCATCCGCAAATTCGTCTCCCGTAAAAACCAACGCTATTTGTTTTTTGTCAACATCACCTCTGACAATTGCACCATATTGATCCACTACTTTTTTACGCTTCCGACCTCCCGGGAATCTTTTTCTTTTGCTGCCAGTAAATAAATTAGGGATGCGGTCCCGTCCATTGTTGGCTCATTCGTACTGTAGTCTCCGTGGTCATCGTGATAGACCGCAAGGTTCGACTGAAATTCTTCATACTCGTCGGTGTCTGCCAGCGTAAGGCCAAGCAAACTGTTAAAGATATAACCAGACACAGGACCATCAACCAACGCCCCGTCTAGTGGAAAGTTATGAAGGACTGTGAGAGATGAATGCGGATCCACAGGTGTGTCCCCCTGCTTTGGGAGTCCAAAGACCATACTTGTACCCCATGGGTTACAGCCGAATAGCCAATCAAAACACGCTTGTTCCAGTTGCAAATAAGTTTCATCCCCACTTAGTTCTCGATACAAATAACACTGAATTGCAAATGAGGTCGTTAGATTATTAGAACACCAAATAAATGGAACGCCACGGTAGAAGGCATTACGACTTGCTTTTTTCCATACCCGTTCGATTCCTTCTTTATAATAGCTGATGAGTTCATCGCGATGGCTTTTACTCACCTTTGCCAATTCATAGTGCCCAAAATTATGAAAGGGATACCATTGATAATGGACAGCGGTGTCAGCGCCGATCCAAGGGGTCACTTTTTCTTGCTTGCTATACTCAAGACCTTGTGTGAGATATTCCTCACGATCGGTTGATTGAAATAATGCAGCAGCGCCCAATTCCATGTCATCTACCCAGTTGTCCTCTTCGTAAAAATACCGTGCCTTCATAGGGGCGGTCTGGGCTACACCTGGCTTTGCCAATCCAAACTTATAGGCCGAGACCGACCTTTCTTGCAACACCTTAGCAAAAGCAGGATTTGCGTTTTTAAATATCTGCGCCCCAAGTGCAAATGCGCTGGCAAATTTTCCCGCTGTCGATGCCGATCCTGTTGCGCGATTTTTATATTTACCTAATCCTTGAACTTGTCCGGAGACAAAATAGACTGGCCTTCCGTTGCCTTTACCATATCCGTAGTCCGCGGGATCATCAGTTGGCAAACGAAAGCCTATGTGGTCCCGATCGTCTGCCAGCTGATTGAACATCCAGTTATCTTTAGGATGCATTTTCAACAACCATTGCAGTCCCCACGAAGCTTCGTCTAGAACGTCTGAAGTGCCGTTTTTTCCTTGCAGTCCATTATCCTTATACTGGTCAGAAAATGCCGCGGGGAAATCCCGGTACGCTGCAAGTAGATGGTACGTTGCGTTAGCGGAAGTTGTCACATACTGCAAATAGTCGGTCGCATCGTGCCACCCACCTGAAACATCAACATAGGTCCCATCAGGCATCGGGCCGTAAACCGTGTAGCCATCTTTGGTATGACAAGAATCTTTTAAGAAAGGATTGTATCCGCTTCGTTGTTGCCGCATGTACCGTAAGGCAAAATCAGCAGTGCCCGCGTAAGCATTGTTGGAAATGATGAACTGCTGTGATACAACGTCTCCGGCTTTCAGATAATAAAGTCCATTTGTTTCGTAGTCGGAAAAATCCAGTCTGTAGGAACTAACGAAGGGGCCATAACCACCAAAATCATTCCCAGCTCGACGTGTTAAAACAGATTCAGAAGTTTTTGCATTGATCAGCTCAAATGTTGAGAGGGGAGTCTTCTCCTTCGATGCGAACACCGCAACCTTCACACCTCGTTCAGGGTATCCCAGCTGATTTATTCTAATCCATGACTTAGACGGAGTTTGGCCAAGGGATCGGGACACGATTAACAAATAAAAAAATAACAGGAACAGACTTCTCATCACGCTGATTGTTTTTGCTACTTTGTTTAGTTAAATCTAATAAGTTAGCATATAACAGCAAAAATACGTTCCGGTCGCATCTCCTTGATAGAAGATCGACAAAACTTGATCGTCCAACTTCGCATTTATCATGTTGCCCGCAAAATATCATAAAACGCAAATCACCGTTGATTTAGCAAGAATATTCATCACACTGTTGTTTTGAATTGTTTTAATTCAAGGAATGAATGTAACAGACATCATCAAACTTCGCCTTAGCAATCAACAAATCGCTTCTACTAGATTTGAAAAGCCCGAGGAAATTCTAGTATGGCTTGCGGCCGTTCAAGCGCAGGAATTTGGCATGGCAAAATGGGCACTGGGAT
Source organism: Chryseolinea sp. (assembly GCA_035641895.1). Classification (GTDB taxonomy): domain Bacteria; phylum Bacteroidota; class Bacteroidia; order Cytophagales; family Cyclobacteriaceae; genus Chryseolinea. The sequence continues at coordinate 5,581 of DASQTN010000362.1, forward strand.
TGAGACTAAAAGGGATAGACGACACGGCGATAGAAAAATCCTTCAATGAAGGAAAAATTATTCGGACACACTTGCTGCGACCCACATGGCACTTTGTATCCGCAACAGATATCCGTTGGATGCTTGCTTTAACAGCGCCGCGGGTGCATGCGGTTAATAAGTACTATTATAAAAAATTCGAGCTTGATAACGCCGTCTTCAAGCGGGCTAATACAGTATTGGTCAAAATGCTTCGAGACGGTAAAATGCTTACAAGGACGACGCTAAATGCAGGGCTAGACAAAGCAAAAATAAAAGCTGCTGGTTTACGGTTGGGATATATATTTATGCAAGCAGAGTTGGAGGGAATTATTTGTAGTGGGCCTCGCCTGGGCAAACAATTCACCTATGCATTGTTAGATGAGCGTGTGCCCCCGAAAAAAGCTATGCATCCAAAAGATTCATTGACCGAACTGTCGACACGATATTTTACAAGTCGCGGACCGGCAACATTGAAGGATTTTGTCTGGTGGTCCGGTTTAACGATCAGGGAAGCCAAGGAAGGTGTCACGTCGTTGGATAAGAGATTCGAACATGAAAAAATTGGAGATTCAGTCTATATTTTTGATCCCCGTTCCGCAACAGGAAAGAAACGTCAAACTACTTTTCTGATGCCAGATTACGACGAATATGGCATTAGCTATAAAGACCGAAGTGCACTCTTTCGGAAAATGCATTCAAAGACTAACGACGTAAGTAACCTTTCACCCTACAGCCATATGCTTGTGGTGGATGGAATAATTTCAGGAACCTGGAAAACTACTGACAATAAATCGGCAGAGATCCAGGTAATGCCTTTTTTTAAGTTGACGGAACGCAAGCAACAAGCGATTACCCAGGCTGTAAAGCGATATAAAACATTTCTCGGAATATAGAAAATGATTTAAACAACGGCCGGGATAAGCGTATGTCACGGCTCTATGGTTGCACATTTAACATTAAACTCAAATAGCATGTGGAATACTGATTCACTCTGGTTCGAAGTTGCCCTGGTCACAACCATAACGGCTGTTGGCACCATATTCTTCGGCCATTTCGAAGAACAAACACCAAAATGGAGAAAACTGGCCAAGCTGATCTTCTTTATACTCGTCACTACTTCACTTTCCGCAACGTTAGGCCGGGTATGGGCTTTGAGCTTCCTCGGGGTGATGCTATTTTTTGTTTTTTATATCCACGCCATCTGGCTTCCCCGAAAGGGTATTAATGGCTGGACCGGCGAACCACGGGAAAAGTACTACGAGTTAAGGGGCTGGAAAAAGAAAGACAAATAGCTATCAATTATTTTTTAGCACTGCTTATATTTGCCCGTTTTTTAAAAACTCTATTTATGGTAGTATTAAAATTTGGCGGGACTTCAGTCGGAAAACCCGAACGCATGAAGAAAATTGCCGAACTTGTGTTAGGCACTCCCGGAAAAAAAATTGTAGTCCTTTCTGCACTATCGGGCACGACCAATACCCTCGTTGCCATCGGCGACAATCTATTAGCCGGCCAAAAGGCCAAAGCAGAGGAGGAAACTACTGGACTTGAAAAACATTATCAGTCGTTTATAAAGGAACTCTACAGTACAGAATCATTTCAAGCCATTGGCCAGGAAATCGTCAGTCGTTTTTTCATTTTCATTAGAATGTTGGCGGCCGGTCAATTTGATAACAAGAGTTATCGCGAACTGCTGGCCCAGGGCGAATTGATTTCTACAGAGCTATTTTACCAGCACTTGCAGGAGCGAAGGATCAGCGCGCGATTACTTCCAGCTCTTTATTTCATGTCGATTGACGAGAACGATGAACCCGAACTGGAAAAAATTTCTGAACGGCTAAAGCCGTTGGTGAGTTCTCTCACGAACATCGATATCGTTATCACGCAAGGGTACATTTGCCGAAACAACAGAAATGAGATTGACAATTTGAAGCGTGGAGGAAGTGATTACACAGCTTCGTTGATCGGCGCTGCAATTCGTGCCGAAGAAATTCAGATCTGGACCGACATTGATGGAATGCACAACAATGATCCGCGTATTGTTAAGAAAACAATTCCAATCTCAGAACTCACGTTCGACGAGGCATCAGAACTTGCATATTTCGGCGCTAAAATTTTACATCCGTCTACCATCGTGCCTGCGCAGAAATATAACGTTCCTGTCCGGTTAAAAAACACCATGGATGAAAAGGCGCCAGGCACCATTATCACTGGCAAAGGTTCATCGGTGGGATCCTTCAAGGCTATTGCTGCAAAGGATGCGATAACAGCTATTAATATTCGATCCTCACGTATGTTGATGGCATATGGATTTCTACGCAGGGTGTTTGAAGTTTTTGAAAATCATAAGACTTCCATTGATATGATTACCACCTCGGAGGTGGCCGTTTCATTAACGATTGATAACGACTCAAATCTTCCTTCAATAGAAAATGAATTGAAAAAATTCGGCACAATTGAAGTGGATAAAGATCAAACGATTATTTGTATCGTAGGCCAGAAGATTACGGAGCAAAAAGCGGTGTTGAAAAAAATATTCGATGCTTTGAGTGATGTCCCCGTTCGTATGGTTTCTTGTGGCGGAAGTACAAACAACGTGTCCGTGTTAGTGGAAAAGCAATACAAAGAAAAAGCCCTAAACGCTTTAAATGAAGGATTGTTCGGATTAAAATAATTTTGCCGTAACCGTTTGTGTAGTAATCATTATTTTTTGTGATGATTGTTACAAATACCTTTT
>DASQTN010000363.1:0-5784 GCA_035641895.1 Chryseolinea sp.
TTACCGTCGACAACAAACGATGCTAACACCAAAATCCAGCAGCTAGAAATGATTTTTACATGGAAAGAATGCCCCGTTATTTCATCGATTTCTAGAATGTGACGCAATATTTAACAGATAAAATAGTTTAACTTGTACTACATCGTATGAGAATTGTACTTACAATATTATTTGTTCTGTCCGTGCTGACTTCCTTTTCGCAAGCAAGAAGAATAAGGAAGGCTGAAGCACAGCAACAAAGTCCTACAACGTTAGACCCACTGCCGAGAGAGCAAAACATCCCAAAGCAAGCACGCAAACGCTCTGATGCCAAGGGGCCTACATACAATAGCGAGAAAGAATATTATGAGCGGGTAGATGCATTTGCCAAAACCCGCCGGAAAAATGAAAAGATGAGCATGAGTCCTCAGTATTCCGATCCTTCCTACTTTGGACACAAACGTCCACCTAAAAAACGTCCTGCTAACAAAATGAAGTTCTGCAAAGAGTGCGGTATTCGGCATTAGTTTCTAGTTTGAAGTTTCTAGTTTAAAGTTCTGGCTGATTTTGTCGAACTTGGAAAATGTCTGGGGCGTGCCCACGAAAGTGAGTGCTACGGATTAAACGTGCGTGACCTTAAATGCGCACAACTTTGAACTAGAAACTTCAAACTAGAAACTTTACGTATGGAGCTGGCTTCGTACATTGAACATACCAATCTCAAACCCACTATTACCATAAACGACGTCGATCAACTCGTAGCCGAAGCGGTTGAATGGAAATTCTTAGGCGTCTGTGTTCCGCCATTTTGGGTCAAAAGGGCGAGCAGAGAGATAGCAAACGAAAAAATTATTTTAGTTACCGTAGCCGGGTTTCCATTGGGCTATAATATGACAGAAACCAAGCTCGACGAAATACAGCGTGGTATCGATAACGGAGCTCACGAAATCGATGTAGTTTGGAATGTAAGCGCATTTAAAACAAACCTTCCCTGGACTAAAATTGAGATCGCTAAATGCAGCGCGTTGGCACATAAGCACCAGACGTTGTTGAAAGTAATACTGGAGACTGCGTATCTTTCTGAACCAGAACTTAAAATCGCGTGTAAAATCTGTGCGGATGCCGGTGCTGACTTCGTTAAAACATCGACGGGTTTTGCCCCTGCCGGAGCAACGGTAGAGCACATCGCAATTATGAAAAATTCATTGCCGAGGGAGGTTGGGATCAAGGCTTCCGGAGGAATTAAAACTTATGACCAGGCAGTTGCCCTCGTTAATGCTGGGGCAAGTCGTATCGGAACATCATCGGGCGTGTCTATTCTATCAACCAACAATAAATCCAACTAATGGGAAACCAATTCGCTTCTATTTTTCCAACGGAAAATAGTATTCCTGATCAATTTCAAGTTTCAGAAGCTATCCAACAACGTGAATATCTGGTCAATGGTGAAATGAAAATTTGGCAAGGAAGCCTGAACCCAGTGCTGAGTCCGGTTTTTGTGAAGGAAGGAAATGAATATAAGCAGAAAGTAATTGGAAGTACTCCCTTGTTAACCTCAAAGGAATCGCTTGAAGCGCTGGATGCTGCTGTCAATGCTTATGACCTGGGCCATGGATTGTGGCCGACCATGAGTGTAACGGAACGTATAGAGCATGTGGAAAGATTCTTAGGGGCTATGCGTGCCAACAGGGGTGAGGTGGTAAAACTATTGATGTGGGAAATCGGAAAGTCGAAAAATGATTCTGAACGCGAGTTCGATCGCACTTGCGATTATATCGTCGATACAATTAAAGCTTACAAAGAGCTTGACAGAAATTCCGCGAAGCTTGTGGAAGAACAAGGATTTATGGCCCAAATCCGTCGAGTGCCACTAGGCGTATCATTATGTATGGGGCCATACAATTACCCGTTAAATGAGACCTTTACTACCCTCATTCCTGCGCTCATAATGGGTAACACAGTAGTATTCAAACCTGCAAAGTATGGAGTGCTTTTAATCCGGCCTTTGCTTGAGGCGTTTAGAACGAGTTTCCCTCCAGGAGTAATTAATATTATCTATGGTAGGGGCCGTGAAACAGTTGGTGCCCTCATGGAGTCAGGGAAAGTTGATGTGTTTGCGTTCATTGGAACCAATAAAGGTGCAAACGAGCTGAAACGCCTTCATCCAAAACCTCACCGCTTAAAGGCGATCCTTGGTCTCGATGCGAAAAATCCAGCCATTATCCTGCCGGATGCTGATCTTGATAATGCCGTGAGTGAGTGTATGACTGGTACACTTTCCTTCAATGGACAACGTTGTACTGCCTTGAAAATATTGTTCGTACACCGGAGCATCATTGACGAGTTTATAAAACGTTTCAATGATCGTGTAAAAAAACTTAAGCCTGGAATGCCCTGGGATGAGGGTGTAGGTCTCACACCGTTGCCTGAACCAGGGAAGGTCGAATATCTTACCGCATTGTTGGAAGATGCAAGGAAGCATGGGGCAGCCGTTGTGAATGACAGTGGTGGCGAACATCATCATACTTTTTTTTACCCCGCCGTTGTCTATCCCATCAATGAAAAAATGCGATTATATTGGGAAGAGCAATTTGGCCCTGTCGTGCCCATTGTTCCGTTTGACGATGACGAGGAGCCGATTCAATATGTTGTCAATTCTAATTTTGGACAACAGGTAAGCATTTTTGGAATGGATTCAAAACGCGTTGCTAAAATGATGGATGCTTTTGTCAACCAGGTAGGCAGGATAAATTTAAATACGCAAAGCCAACGAGGACCGGATACTTTCCCTTTTAATGGAAGGAAAGATTCAGCGGAAGGAACATTGTCCATCGCAGACGCTCTACGCGTTTTCTCAATAAGAACTTTGGTGGCCACGAAAAGTACAGATTCCAACAAACACATCATCAGCACTATTATTCGAAACAGGGAGTCTGCTTTTTTGAGTACGGATTATATTTTCTAGCTACGAATATGAAACACGTTTCAATTCACGTTGCAGGAAAAGTTCAAGGTGTTTTTTTTCGCGCTTCTACTAAAGAGAAAGCGGATGAACTTGGCATTAAAGGTACCGTTCGAAACAACATGGACGGCAGTGTTTCGATCGAGGCGGAGGGTGAAGAAGAAGATCTGGATCTATTTATCGAATGGTGCAAACATGGGCCGAAGTTCGCGCACGTTGAACGCTGTGAAGTAAGCGAAAAGCCAATTCACCATTTCAAAAATTTTGCCATTGAGAGATAATAGCCACGAAGGCGCGAAGTTTCTCAAAGAATGCCAGAGACTTCGTGTGCCTTAGAGTCTTAGTGAGACACGAAAACCACGAGTTAGTCTTCAGACAAGACCTGCACACGCGCCCTTGCTGGCGTTCTTCACCAACAAACCTGCAAACTTGACTCCATCGAGCGATAAAATTCGAAGGAACTACATTGTCCTATGATATTATTATGGAGTTTCAATTTCATGAATTGCCTCGTAGAGAGGTGTAATGGGTTATCCAACTACGCTACGCTTTTCTTTACTATTCCCTTTTGTGAATCGATTTTCAAATCGAAAAATTTGATGATGAACGCGCTGAGTCGCAGGCCTGCCATCTGAGGAGTGTAATCGTCTGGATAAAATACAGTAAGTTCCAGGACAGCTTTTCTGAAATTGTCGTGCTTACAAAAATCCTTTGTCCATCGTTTAAAGATTTCGTTCCAGTGTTGTTGGTATTTGGAAAACTCATCTTGCCCATCAAAAGGGAATTCCAATTGGTTATCGCGGTAGTACAAATAACGAAAAACTCCGGCGAGCGAAATGTAAAATTCCTGAAGGTGTGAGAAATCCGTTACTTGATGATGTTGGATTTTCAGGAATGTATCATCCATGATCCCCAACGGATTATTGTGAAGCAGATGTTCGACTTTCACGAAATCCACCAGATATGACATCAATTGTTTTTCCAGCGAAAGCTGTGCCTCTTCAAGAATATAATTCTTATCGCGTGGGAAGAATTTTCTCAGCACAGGTTATGGATGTTTCACAAAAGTATAAAGAAAAGCAAAAAGCAAAAAGCGGAAGGCAAAAAGCTTGTGCGTTGGACTTCGAGGGCCGTTGCTTTCGTAAATTGTCTTGAATATTGCTGCCTTCTGCTGGTTTGAACTTAAGCCCGATCGCAAATTCGCCAAGCGCGGCCCTGAGCATAACTTCAAACTTGAAACTCGAAACTCGAGACTAATCTAACGGAACATTTACATGACGCTCAGCGTGGTACGATGATCGCACTAACGGTCCGGATTCTACGTATTTTAATCCACGTTTTAAGCCCTCTTCTTTGTACAACGCAAAGGTGTCCGGATGGATAAACTCGGCGACTTCCAGGTGCATTTTTGTAGGCTGTAGATATTGACCTAACGTCAGGATAAGCAATCCGTTGGCGACGAGATCATCCATCGCTTTGTATAACTCTTCCTTGGTTTCTCCGAGGCCAAGCATGATTCCGGACTTCGTCCGCATCCCCGCTTCTCGGATCCTTTTAATCTGTTCCAAACTTCTTTCATACTTTGCCTGAGGGCGAACCATGCGATACAGCCGGCCAACCGTTTCCATGTTGTGGCTAACCACCTCCTGGCCGCCTTCAATCATCCGATAAAGCGCGTCCCAATTACCTTTGGTATCAGGTATGAGCGTTTCGATCGTTGTTTCCGGACTGACTTTTTTCGTTTCAATAACGGTGTTATACCAGACTTCGGCACCCCGGTCTTTGAGTTCATCGCGGTTCACACTGGTGATTACCGCGTGCTTAACCTTCATTAACTTGATGGCTTCGGCGACGCGCTTTGGCTCGTCCAGATCATATTCCGTGGGTCGGCCAGTGGCTACGGCACAAAATGTACAGCTGCGCGTACAAACGTTTCCCAGAATCATAAAAGTCGCCGTTCCTGCGCCCCAGCATTCCCCCATATTCGGACAATTTCCGCTTTCACAAATCGTATGGAGCTTGTAATTGTCAACCAGCTTGCGCACCCGGGCATAATCAGGCCCGACAGGCAATTTTACCCGAAGCCAATCGGGTTTTCTTTTTCGGGTGTTCTCAGGAAATACCGTTGGAAGTTCTATCATGTAAGCCGTTGCAGTTATCTGTTATGTTTGATAGTTGTGTTAATCTTAAATCACTTGCCACGAAGTCACCAAGGCACGAAGGTTCACAAAGTTATAATTTGCGGCCTCTGCGATTTTACCTTTGCGGCCTTTGCGTGAATGCATTCGTGAAGAGTTATGGTCTTGCAAAGCCGGCTTCACGCCACCCAATCTAAAATCGTCGATCCAAAATCTACAATCGAATAACGGTCTTATTTTCCAATAAGTTCTTTGTATTCCGTCGCCGTCAGAAGCCCGTTCGAGGAACCCTGTAATTCGATTTTGATCATCCACCCCTCTCCATAAGGATCGGAATTAACTTTTTCAGGATGGGCATCGAGGATGGGATTTACTTCCAGGATCTTTCCCGTGACCGGCATAAATAGATCCGAAACCGTTTTCACAGCCTCGACACTGCCAAAAACCTCATGCTCCTTGACAACTTCCCCGACAGTGTTAATATCCAGATATACAATGTCTCCCAACTCGCCTTGCGCGAAATCGGTGACGCCTACGAGGGCATTTTTGCCGTCAATTTTAATCCATTCATGGTCTTTGGTGTATTGCAGGGATTCTGGGATGTTCATGCTTGAAGTGTTGATGTGTAGGCGTTCTAAGTGTTGGAGTTCGGGGCCAAAAATAGAGGAAATTAGAAAGATTGGAAAATATTATTGGGCCAGGCTA
>DASQTN010000364.1:0-5080 GCA_035641895.1 Chryseolinea sp.
ATACTTGAGATTCACGTGGGCGAGGATAAAGCCATTTTGTGATTGACAATAGCACAAACAGATTGACGATTTAAGATTGACGACGAACAAATGCACGCCGGCGAAATCTGAAACCGTCAATCTAAAATTTAAAAATCTAAAAATTAAAATCTGCCAAATTTCAAAGTGGCATTGTATGATACATTGCTAATATCAGAATCCTTCATTCCAAGTCCATCACTTTCAAAAGCCGCGCGATAAGAAATGCCGGGGCAGAACCGCATCCATTTGAACACATTGACTTCTACTTGTACTCCCGGTTCGGCCACAAAAAACCAATTTTCATCCTTAACGTCTTCATCAAAATCAAAATCGTCATCGTGATCATGATCATGCCAATCATACCGCTCGTGCTGGAGGGTAAACCCCGCGCCGGAAAAAAGACTAAAAGCTACGTGAACTGCCTTGTTTGATCCTACAACATATTCCATCATAAGCCCTACCTGTCCATATTCATAGCTCATGTCGCGCAAAGGATCGACGCTATAACGTAATGGCACAGCCAGGTTGTTTGTCATGGCTGCAGCTCCAACACCAATCATAAATTGATGGTTGATGTAAACACCGCCATAAGCGCCCACCAGGTTGGCGAATTCTCCTCCTAGATAGGTGAATTTATTGGTGATTGCACCGTATCCTCGAATCGATTGAGTTCCGCCCTTAAAAACAGTTTGGATATCGCTGTCTCTACCCTTAGTATCGTTTTCCTGCGCAAAGGTGGTAGCAGATAAAAAAATTGCAAAAACCGTTGCCATCGTCTTTAATTGTCTTTTCATAGCTTTTTTTGTTTCTTACTGCCTTAGACAACCATATAATTCGTTACCCCTATACGGAGATTAATTTTTTTTATTTTCAAAGGTCCGGACAGATCGTTTTTAACTCTAATGAGCGTTTCTTATGAAAAAACTTCCACACTTGATTCTAGGATTGATACTAAGTCAGGTCAGTTTTGCGCAGCAATTGCCACCAAACTTTCACCTTACAAAATTGAAAAACGGGCTTGAGGTTCTCGTTATTGAGGATAAAACCGTGCCCTTGATAACAGTTGAAATTTGTGTGAAAAACGGTTCCTATACCGAAGATCCAGATTATAATGGCCTCTCTCACCTTTACGAGCACATGTTCTTTAAAGCCAATAAAGATCTTCCATCACAAGAAGCATTTCTCAATCGCAAAAATGAACTGGGCCTTGCGTGGAATGGAACTACATCGAATGAACGCGTAAATTATTTTTTTACACACAATAAAAAATTTCTAGTAGATGGGCTCAAGTTCATGAATTCGGCCATCCGATACCCTTTGTTTAAAGAAGATGAAATGAAAAGAGAAAATCCTGTGGTGGATGGCGAATTTCAACGGGCAGAGTCAAATCCTACCTTTTGGTTAATGAATGATATGAGCAAGAAGCTTTGGGGGGATCTTTACAGTCGTAAGAATGTTATTGGCGATCACGATATAATCCTCACTGCAACCCGGGAAAAGATGGAGACAATTCAAAAGAAGTATTATTATCCCAACAATTCGATATTGATTCTGGCCGGAGATTTAGATCATACAGAAGGCTTCAAACAGGCCGAGCAAATATTTGGAGATTGGCAGCCGTCTGACTTTGATCCATTTGTTAAATATCCAATACCGGAATTTAAGCCCCTTCAGAAATCGGATCTTTACTTCACAGAAAATTCCAATGCGAGGAACCCGATTATAGCCATAAGTTACCACGGCCCAGATACCCGCAACGATTTAAAGGCCACCTATGCGGCCGATGTGTTTTCGTTCATTATGGGCCAAAAATCGTCTAAACTACAACAAGAGCTTGTCGACAGCGGATTAGCCTTTGACATTGGCGTAAACTATCAAACCTGTAAATACACAGGCCCGATTTTAATTTTCGCAGTTCCAAACCCGGAAAAAGTAAAAGAAGTCCGTGATAAGTTGGAAGAACATGTTGCTCAGTGGGATAGCGATAATTATTTCACCGACGAGCAATTGGCGACAGCCAAAACTCTACTTGCCATCGATGATGCACATAGCCGTGAAAAGACGTCTGAATTCATCCACACCGTATCATATTGGTGGGCGTCCGCTTCGATCGGCTACTATACTTCGTATGTTGACAATATAAAAAAAGTAACGCGGGCTGATATACAAGCTTACATCAGAAAGTATATCAAAGGAAAGCCGCACGTCACGGGAATACTTACCACGCCCGAGAGCAGGCCCGCGCTGGAAGCCAGTTTGAAGTCAACAAAAAATTAAACACATGAAAAATTTAGCCCAGTATACCTGCCTCATCTTAACAATCGTCCTTGCCACCTCCTTCCAATCTCGGCTCGTGGAAGAGAAAGCGCGGGAATTTACGGTCAACGGATTAAAGGTCATTTTGAAACCATCCGTAAAAGAAATTATCAGCGCAAGATTTTTCATAAATGGAGGCACTGCAAACTATAGCAAAGCCCTCGAAGGTGTCGAATCGCTCGCGTTATCTGTTGCTGTAGATGGTGGTACTGAAAAAATGAACAAGACCGAATTTGCAACGGCCCTGGAAAAAATCGGAACCACGATTGGATCCAGTACATCATACGATTATGCCGAAATAAATATGTCGTGTGTAAAAGATTATTGGGATCAGTCGTGGAAACTTTTTGCGGACGTGATTGCTTCGCCAAGATTTGAAGCCAAAGAATTCGAATTAATTAAAGCCCAGGCGGTTGCTCAAGCGAAACAAGCCGAGTCCAATCCAGACGAACATCTGCGGAATCGGAGCATGGAAACCGCTTTCGCAAATCACAATTACGCAAAGAGGCCTCGCGGTACGAGCGAAAGCCTTGAGAAAATAACCCTCGAAAATATTACATCACATTTTCGTTCTGTAATTGGAAAGCGAAATTGTTTTCTGGTAGTGGTCGGAAATGTTAGCGAGGCTGATCTCAAACAGCGGGTTACGGCTGCTTTTGCGTCGCTACCTGAAGGGAAAAAATCACTGGCGGAACCGCGCCTGGAACTAAAACCTGATGCCACAGTGGAGAACCGTGATATCCCAACAAATTATATTCGAGGTATTATGAGCGCTCCTTCTGTGAATGAAAAAGAAGGCGTTCCTATGATGCTGGCGATGGCAATTATGCGCGATCGCTTCTTTGTTGAATTACGCACAAAGAGAAGTTTAACCTATGCGCCTAGCGCTGGATTTGCAAGCTCTGTATTCAACAATCCCTACGCTACATTTTATGCATCATCGACAGATCCCAAACAAACTCTACAAGTCATGATCGAACAAATCAATGAGGTCAAAAACCAGGGATTTAAAGAGAAAGAGTTAAAAGATATGAAAGAGACTTACCTGACCGGACATTTCCTGGGCCTAGAAACTAATGACTCGCAAACTATGTCCCTTGGCCTTGCAGAAATAGGTGGTGATTGGAGAAAAACAGAAACATTTATGACTGATGTTGAAAAGACCAGTATTCAGGATATTAACAATGTTTTTAAGAAATACGCCTCCTCTATTCATTGGATGTACCTGGGAAAAGAATCAGCCGTAACTCGGGACGACTTTAAGCAACCGCAGATATTGCCCGCGGGTGAAAAAGTTTTACCGAAAAAATGACGCAAAAAAATTAACGCTTAAAGATTCGTGCGACTATTACAACGATAAGCACGATAACGAAAAGTACAATGAATATGCCTGTGTAAACACCAGCGCCGAAAATGTCGCCAATGAGTTCACAGCTTGTCATCGCTATCAAAAAAAACAGAAAAAATAGACTGCTAAGATATTTCATGGGGTTGAAGTTGGTTTACCTTCGTTGTGGAAAAATCAAGCCAATTTTGATAACGAATCATTTAGATCCTTTTGCCTTCGAAAAAAAGGAACACTGTGTAAATTTCGCCCCAAAAAATCAATTTAATTCGAATTTTTCAGGAAAAGTTTCAGCATAATAAAAACCAATACCTTTTGCCCTTAATTTTTCGGTCGTTTCATTTAAGTAAGATTCGGTATGGGACCTCCCCAATACTTTTCGAATGATGATGTAGCGAATATTTTCTGGATACAGGTCGGCGATCTTTAGATAAATTTTCAAATCCAATTGAGTATTATCGCCAAGCAGGAAATATTTCTTGTCAGGGAACAGTTCCAAAATTTCCTTTAACATTTTTGTCTTGTGTATTTCGCGCTCCTCCATTTTAACAGACCGAAATACATCTTTCACCTTGCGCATTTGCCGTAAAAGCAAAGGCCCGTTTGGGAAACCGTTGTGCAGCAAGAAACGGTAGATCAATGGATATAGATTCTGCTCACTATTGGAGACATAAAACGCCGCAGCGCCGCCGAGGTGCAGCTCCTGGATGAGGCTCTTCATCGACATGACTGCCCTTCGTTTTTCCATTGATGTAAACATCAACGTCCTGAATTTCAATAAACGGTTTGATATATTCGAGTGAAGAAGGGTATCATCAATATCAGAGATAATAATTACTGGGGCCTTTAAAAATTGGATTTTCCGGGTGTACAGATCGTCTAACGTACGCACACTCTCTCCGTTGTAAAGGATAATTTCTTGAAGCGATATTTGATTGGATGTAGTATTGGTAGTGAAAAAAAATGAACCCGAAGCATCGGTCATTGTGTACGCTTCACCTTCATTAAACCGTAATGTTATCGGTTGATTGGCAAAAAAACGTGTGCGGTACAATGCCAGCAACGTTCGGAAAGTTTTCCGTGCACTGTACGACTTAAAAGTGAAGTCCTGAAGAGACGAATACGTGAGCTGTCCTGTAAACAGACTTTTAGAACCGTTCGATATGCCGTAAAAACTTAACAATATTGGAGCGTTCCGACTCATCAGTTGATCAACACAGGGATGGCTGAGGGAACAATTGAAATTTTCAGCTGATCTATTTCTCCCATAAATTCACCATCAATCTGGAATTCCACTTTTTGGTTAATTGTTATTTCAGCGCTCGAACAACTAATTACGTCGGCAAACATATTCTTATCCAAAAAAACGTTGAATCTAGTAAGTCCGGCTTTAATGGC
>DASQTN010000365.1:0-2456 GCA_035641895.1 Chryseolinea sp.
GGTTGTTGACGAACGACGGCAAGTCCTATCATGACGTCTACCGATACGCTTCAAAAATTCTTTTCTTCTCTGACCCACAGTCGTATGCGATCGTGAAAATCGCGGTAGTATTTGACCTCCTTACATTCTCTTCTTACTCTGCGACTGCGCTATTATTTGCAATCGTAAGCTTTATAGGTATGTGGATGCTGTTCCTGACTTTTTATGAACAATACCCACAACTTCACCGATGGATTGCCATTGCAACTTTTTTCATTCCGTCTGTATTCTTTTGGGGCTCTGGCCTGCTGAAAGATACAATAACACTTGGGTGCCTTGGAATCGCCACCTACGAAGTCTATCGCATTTTTATTCGGAAGCGATTCGGTCTTCTAAATGTCTGTATTCTAGCCGTTTCTTTGTATGGAATATACAGCATTAAAATTTATATTATACTAACATTTTTGCCGGCGGCGATTCTCTGGGTTTTTATGGCCAACCTTCACGCTATTCGCTCGCCTATTACCAAAGTGTTACTTGCTCCCTTTATGGTTTGTTCGGCTGTTACGTTAGGGTATTTCGCGATGTTGAAAGCAGGAGAAGACAACGCTAAATATTCGCTCAGCAATGTTGCGAAAACAGCACAGGTCACAGCTTACGATATTCGGTATTATACTGGTAAGGATGCAGGCTCTGGATATTCCTTGGGAGAATTGGATGGCACATTAGGCTCTATGATAAGACTTGCTCCGCAGGCCGTCAACGTGTCTTTATTTCGACCGTACGTTTGGGAGGTAAGAAATCCCCTAATGCTGTTGTCAGCTCTCGAAAGTTTGTTTTTATTGGGTCTTTGCATTTACATCGTCGCTAAGAGAAATTTCACCCTTTTGGCAGGCCTCTCCAACCCAAATGTGATCTTTGCTTTGATATTTGCAATTACTTTTGCTTTCGCCGTCGGGGTGTCCACGTTTAATTTCGGGACGTTGGTGCGCTATAAGATTCCGATGTTGCCATTTTTGGTACTTGCCCTAATCTTACTTTTACATCATTCAAAAAGGGCTAGGAAATTAGACGTATTAGAGACTACCGAATAGTTTTGGACAACGGTTGCACGCCCGTGTTGACCCATTTTTTTTCGTAAATCAGGATCTTGAATTAATTTTTTTAATGCAAGCTCCCACCCGTCCGGTGTGTTACACAAAAATCCATTTTCACCGTCCTTAATAATGGAAGTATTTACCCCTACGGGGGATGCAACTGCCGGCAATCCCAGCGCCATATACTGAAGCGCCTTGAAACCGCATTTTCCCTTAGCCCACTCATCATCTGGCAGTGGCATAATACCGATATCAATATTCAGAAGATCCTGGATTTCTGAAACCGGATTCCAGGCGATAAATTTTATCGATGGTAACGAAGGCAATGTGGGCCGTTGGTCTGCAATTACCATAAATTCAACATTGGAATGATCATTCAGAATTTTTGAGAGAACTGGTTCTATATGTTTGAGATACTTCAACGTTGAGTGAGAGCCGGTCCAACCGATTGTGATCTTACCTGTTTCCTGAGTTAAACGATTATATAGGCCAGGATTATGCACGCGTTCGGGATCTATGGTCGTGGGATTGTATACCACTTTTCTAGCAAAGGAGCGCGCGTAGTCGCCGAGGTAGACGTTGCCACAGCTAACCTTGTATGACCACCGACAGATAGAGGACACCTTTGTTCTCCACTTGGCTATCCGCAGGACCCACGACTCTTTCTTACGATCGGTAAGCCAGATTGCGTCGTCGAAATCATAAATAATCTTCCTTCGAAAAACCTTCGCTAATAACCACTCAAAAAGCGGAGGGCCGACAGGCGCAGCTTCCCTATGAATGAATACAAAATCATACATCGGTGATTTAAAGAGTGCGATGATTCGTTTGCAAATCCCTTTGATAACTATCATCATTTTCATCGGGATATTCCCGCGTCTAAAAAACACCTTCCATTGGTTTTTATCGAGAAAAGTTTGAACTGTGTAACTATATTTTTGGGTTTTCAGACTGTCAAAATATTGTTCAAAACGAAAACGTTGAGAGGGAGATTCGTGTAAGGGATAAGGCACGAGAAACAATATTCTTTTATACATAGAGTAAATTACTTCAATAATTTCCTTTTTTCGGACATACACCTTGTAAATAGCAGACATCAGCAATTGCCATGATGATAAAATCACAATACCTTAGCAAATAAACTAAAAAGACACCTCTTGGTCTCGCCGGTCACACCTGCAACAAAACAACCTGAATACCTTGTCGATGCCGACAACCGAAAACTTTTTGATTTCCGTGAAATCTGGAGCTACAAAGAATTATTTTATTTTTTTGCTTGGCGCGATGTTAAGATCAAGTATAAGCAAACTGCGCTGGGTTTCTTATGGGCAATCCTGCAGCCTTTGCTGATGATGATCATTTTCACATTATTCTTTGGAA
>DASQTN010000366.1:0-2437 GCA_035641895.1 Chryseolinea sp.
GTTCTGAATATCTGAAAACCGAAGCTTGCTCAATCCCTCATCATTCAAATATTTATTTAATTTCTTCATAGGTTCAAAATTGTTGAGCTCCCCATTTTTTATAGAGGTGCTGATGTCACTCACCAAGGTTTCCTGGTAAAGTCGCAGATTTTGATTTAATGTAAATTCAAGTGAAACGTCTGCGTTCGCCTGGCCTTTAAGATGTTTGTCCACAATGAAACTCTGGTCAAAGTTTTCAAATACGTAGAAAATACTGTCCGCGTAAATACCATTCAGCTTAAAAGTACTTACGACATCAATAGCTTTGTTATTCTTTGCATCTACGATTCCAGAAAAAGTCATGTCACCACCCATGGAATTAAACTTAATATTTCGAGAGACGGCCATCTCGTTTTTTATGAGCAAATCTCCTTTGAGTTGTGTTGCATAAAACCGTCGGTATCGTAGCGCCTTTACGTCACAATTAAAATTGAGGTTGATATTTCTGGAAATCTTAAACTCGTAGTGAGGTGTTTTACGCGATGCCTCTTGTTCCGGCTTTTCAAATCCCAAAACAAAAAGTTGATCCACATCCAAAAAGTTTGATTTTAAATCAGCCTCAATTCCGATTGGCTGATTTTCAAAAAGTAAAAATGTAATAATGTTTTTGAAAAACCCGTTGAGCAGAAAATCACTTCTGCCTAGTTGTCCCGAAACATTGCTTAAGGCAAGATCATTGTTATTGAACTGCATGCCACCATTAAGATTCTGCAATTCAATTCTAACCTTATCCTTTCCGTAGGTAAGGCCAATGTTTTGAAGTTCAATGCTCCCCTGAGTTGAAACCCGTTGGGCCGTGGCGCGCTTCTTCAAGAGGCCTACCCGTCCCTCGAACGAAACGTTGGCTAACAAGGAGCCTGAAATTTTATGAATATTTTGTACAGGATAGAAGTCCAGCAGAGATGCTGCATCTATTTTGCCATCAAAAGCACACGCTACGTCCGGATCTTTAAAATCGCGAAGCCTAAAATCGGCTGTAAACGGTTCGCCATTCAATTTTGCTTTGATGTTTTTTAAATTCAGCACTGCCTTTTCAACCCGTAAGAGCTGTGGACTTGAAAATGAACCTTCCATGCTCGCGCCAGTAATCTGCGATTTAGAATCAGGGTTAGAAAATGTTGCGTCTGTAAACCCAAAATCGACGGCAATTGCAGGACTTACTTTTCGACTAATCTGACCCTTCAATTTGGCGGTAATGTATATATCGCCTTTACTTTTATAGCGTTCAAATTTTTTTGCAACATCTTCTGTCAATAGCGAAAGCAAAGTTTGAATATCAGTATCTTCTCCTTTGGTTGTTATATCAATTAAGTTCTTCTCCTTCCATTTATAACTGCCCTCAACGCTAAAGGATGAATTGCGCACTTCCAATATGGAAGGTTTTATTACCAAAATTTTTTGCAAATCGTCATAAGTCAGATCGCTTTTCACCTGGAACGATTTGCCGGTTAGAAATTGGTTTTTGTTAACGCTTATTTTTTCTGTGGTGAGCTCCCCTTCTGCTTCGATGTCATACACGTCATTAACGGATTGAATTGATGCTAATAATTCCTCACTCTTGAATGTCAGGTGCTGCTCACTCGTGACATCGACATAATGGACTTTCGTTTTCTCCAGATTCACATGTTTCAGGTGAAACTTCACCGTACTGCTATTGTTGGATTTCTTCCCCGTATCTTTTAAAATCGTATAATTATTTTTACCCTCCTGATTGATCTTGAGACTGGTTTCGCTATTTCTGATGTTTAGCCCTTCGATGGTAAAATTGCCCCTCCATACTTGAATGGGGCTTAATTGAAATGAAACTTCTGAAGCCGTCAATAACGGGTACTGGCCGGGATGGCTGTCTTCAATATAGACATCGTTTAGTACGATCGAAAGCTGTGGGAAACTTGGAAACATCGAAATATCCATCTTCCCGATTTTGACAGGCGTATTCAGATTCTTATTGGCCTCCCGGATAAATTGACCAATGATCTTTTCTTTAAATAGAAACACCGATACCGTTAGCCCAAGAAAAAGTACGGCAAAGGTTAATAAAGTGTAAAAAAGGATCTTGCGAAAAATCTTCAAGCTGAAAAAATGGGTTTCACAAAAGTACGGACAAATCTTAAACGATGGTGATCGTTGCTTATTTTGCTCGTCGCCGTTTCCATGAGAAGCCTTTCTGAATGGCTAAACAAAATGCATCTCCGGACGTTAACCCTCGTCAATATACCGTTTTGTGATGGGTTGATAGGAGTCGATTCGTCGATCGCGCAAAAAAGGCCAATGGGTTCTGTATGAATCTGTCTTGTCCAGGTCCACCGGCAAAACATGCACCTCTTCAATATCGTGCGACGCTTGCAGCAGCACCCGGCCAAATGGGTTCGAAATAAATGAACCACCCCAAAACTTC
>DASQTN010000367.1:0-5931 GCA_035641895.1 Chryseolinea sp.
CATTTCAGGCATTACGTGTTGCTTGAAGTAATTGATATCCTCGTCCAACACCGGCCCGGCCATCCTGCTATCGGTGAGCATATGGAGTTTCGGATAATTCCGGATTTCCTGTTTGATTAACTCGATACGCTTCTGCTGCACGAACTGGTAATGTTCGCTATACCGGGGCAGCCCCTCCAGGGTTAGTTTAATGCACGGAATTGAATCATCTAATTCAAGAGTAGCATATTCGTCCTTAAAAAAAGGCTTTACCATGCTTTCAGACTTAAAAACGGTCGAATTAAGGGTTCCCATGGGACATCTAATTTAACATCTATTCCGCGTTTGTAAAAATTTTGGTGACAAATAGCTCGGTAAATTCAAAAAAACGTAAACTATCTTTTAACTATATTCATAAAGTCTTTTACGTATTTACTATGGCTACTGTTGAAATCGGACAAAAGATTAAAGAGGTTTTTGACCAGCGTCAAATGAAACTTACCGACTTCGCCGATGAACTTGGCACCGTCCGCCAAAACGTTTATCGCATTTTCAAGAAACGGCACCTAGACACAGGTCTATTACTAAAAATTTCACAAGTTCTTCATCATAACTTTTTCCAGTACTATGTAGCCGATCCTACGGAGAGAGTGGATGAGAAAATAAAACTTCTAAAATCAGAAACGTCTGACTACCAAAAACAGCTCGAACTTTCACGCAAGGAAATCGACTATCTCCGTAAAATTATCAAACTTATGGAAGAAAAAGCAGAGTTGATCCATCAATTGGGTAAGGATACCATGATGCTTCAGTAATTGGTTTTTGTGGCCGGCAACAGCACATTATTTTATTTTAGATAAAGCACCTGAAAATACCGCGCTTTTAATAAAGCCTCCGAAAAATTCGGTGGATTGCCGTTCCTCAAAGCCTTTTTGTTCAAGAAGTTTTTTCCAATCGCAAAGCGAACTCGCCTGAATACCCGACATAACTTTAAAAAACCGATACATGATCAGAAGCATAGCGCTGTGCCACCACGTTGCGTTAATAAAATCGGAAACAATCCATAAACTTTTACCATGGAGGGAGGAGCGGATTTTATCAATGACCGTATTGCAGGAGGCTGGCGAAAACAAATCAAGGTAGAAATTGGTAATTACGGCGTCAAATAAGATGCCGCATGGTATCGCGTCCTCCGTTCCGAGAATGAAGGCAACTTCATGTTTAGAATCCCTGACCACCTTTTTTGAAAGGTTGATCATTCTCTCGGACGAGTCGATGTACCACACCTTGCATGTTGGATTCACGGCAAATAGTGCTGACAGGATCCACCCGGTTCCCCCTCCTAATATCAGGACATTCGCCCCTTGCTTGATCGCCGGCAAGTACGCCATCTGCGACTGTTTTAGAGCGCTTCCAAAAATTAACGTAGAGAGCTGATCATAAAAGGGCGCGACCGAATCGAAGTTATTCATTACTAGATCAGGTAAAACACGGGAATCAGGAATACTGCATCTCCAATTAATCTATATGCATCATCTTTGGATAACGACTTTCGAAAGATAAAAATGAGAAGTAAAACCATGTTCATGATGCATAATATTCCTACGGGTGGTGAAATGGTAAATGCGATGATGTGCACAATAGCGATCAAGAAACTGAACACAAATAATCCATACAAAAACAAAAGCGTTGTACGGTTCCCCATCATCGTAACAAATGAATTTTGTTTGTCCTGCTGGTCGAAGACGTGATCGAACCATGAAAATAAAACGAGGTTACTCCACGCAATCATTCCGAACTGAATAATCAATAAAATGTGGTCCAGGTGTAATGCCGTGGAAGTAACAGTTACTGAAAGCAAAAGCACCCCTGAGGTGTAAAGAGTAGCAATGAAAAATTCTTTGAGGAAACGAAGAAACTGTTGAAACATAAGATACACGACCACGGCGACCCACAATATCAAACCCCACTCTAAGACCTGTCGGCGAATAAAAAAAATCGTGACTGCGTCGACGAGAACCGCTAAGCCAAGGCAGAAAATCAAGGCATGAAAATATTGCTGATGAAAACGATGCCTTTCGGTAGAGGCACTGTGCTTTATGTTTTTGGCGTCGCGTAAATGATCGATCGTGTAAATTATCCAGACCGTCAGAGCCAACGCGATGAGGCCGTAAGGTTTGATTTGCACCTCAAAAATTTTAGCAAAAAATAGCGCACTCGCGACAGCTCCCGCTGCGATATCCAGGCTAAGGATATTGATATAATGATAAAACCGATGGAGAGCTTGCATAAAAAAAGTCTTCTGAAAATCAGAAGACTTCAAATTTATGACATAATAAATTAGGCTGACTTTAGTGCTTCGGCACCACCAACAATTTCGAGAATCTCTTTTGTGATCGAAGCTTGTCTGGAACGGTTGTAGACAAGTTTGAGCTCTTTCAGAAGCTCGCCGGCATTTTCTGACGCCTTATCCATTGCAGTCATCCGGGCCGCGTGTTCTGCCGCGTTTGACTCGAGGATGGCCCGATATAGCTGAACATTAAGCATCTGTGGTATAAGACCAGCTAAAACTTCTTCTGCATTAGGCTCGAAAATATAATCAGGCGCACTTGCCGCAGATGATGACTCAAGTTTCATCGGAAGGAATTGTTCGACCCGTAACACCTGGGTTGCTACGTTCTTGAATTCGTTGTATACAATTTCAACCTTGTCATAGCCGCCCGTTTTATAAGTCTCTATGATATGTTCACCGGCCTTGGAAGCATTTTCAAAATTCAAATGTCCGAAAATACCCCAAAAGGAATCCTGGCAAAAAAATTTACGCTTGGTAAAGTATTCCAGCGATCGTTTGCCCAACGGCAAAATGGTGACGTTGCCTTTATTGAATTGTGTTGTATATTTTTCCTGGATGACCTTGATGGCAGCTTTGAGTACCGTGCTGTTAAACGCGCCACATAAACCGCGATCGGATGTGATGACAACTACGAGTATTCTGTTTTCCGAGCGTTTTGCCGTGTACCAGTCGATATCATTATCCGACCCGACAGATGCCGTGAGGTTTGACACAATACCCTGTAACTTTCCGGCAAAAGGTCTGATCTGATGGATCTTGTCCTGCGACCTACGAAGTTTTGAAGCCGCGACCATACGCATGGCCTTCGTGATCTGTTGCGTCGAGATAACAGAGGTAATCCTATTCTTAACTTCTTTTAAGCTTGGCATTCGATCAATCTATTATACTAGTTGGCCCGCTACTTCACGCGCGACTTTTTTAATCGTTTCGACGTCCTCGTCTTCCATTTTACCGACTCTGAAATTCTCGAGCACTTTTCCATGCTGAGCTTTGAGGAGCAATAAGAAATCATTTTCGAATTCTTTTACTCTTTCTACCGGAACTTTGTCTAAAAATCCACGCGTGGATGCAAGAATAATTGCAACCTGTTCCTCCACCGGTACCGGCGCATACTGTGGTTGTTTTAATATTTCCTGGTTCTTACGTCCGCGGTCAATGGTCAATTTTGTAGCTGCGTCGAGGTCCGATCCGAACTTGGCGAAAGCTTCCAGCTCTCTAAATTGGGCCTGATCCAATTTCAGGGTACCCGCAACCTTTTTCATAGACTTGATCTGAGCCGAGCCTCCAACGCGAGATACGGAGATACCAACATTAATTGCAGGACGAATTCCGGAGTTAAATAAATTCGATTCAAGAAATATCTGACCGTCTGTAATCGAAATTACATTGGTTGGAATATACGCCGAGACGTCACCCGCCTGAGTTTCGATAATTGGGAGCGCTGTAAGTGAACCACCACCTTTTACCAAGTGCTTAATTGAAGGGGGGAGATCATTCATGCTTCTGGCGATTTCATCGTTGTTGATGATTTTCGCCGCACGCTCCAATAGTCGTGAATGGAGGTAGAAGATATCACCGGGATACGCTTCACGTCCCGGGGGTCGGCGCAGCAAGAGACAGACCTCACGATATGCTACAGCCTGCTTTGACAAATCGTCGTAAATTACGAGCGCAGGACGACCACTATCGCGAACAAATTCTCCGATCGCTGCTCCTGTAAAAGGCGCAAAATATTGAAGTGGGGCAGGATCAGAAGCATTAGCTGCTACGATCACAGTGTATTTCATTGCACCACT
This sequence comes from Chryseolinea sp., assembly GCA_035641895.1. Taxonomy (GTDB): domain Bacteria; phylum Bacteroidota; class Bacteroidia; order Cytophagales; family Cyclobacteriaceae; genus Chryseolinea. Next base: position 4,129 of record DASQTN010000367.1, read on the forward strand.
TTTTTCTAATTCAGCGGCTACGCTGGCAACCGTTGAAGCTTTTTGTCCGATTGCCACATAGATACAATATACCGGCTGTCCACGTTCATAAAATCCTTTTTGGTTGATGATCGTATCCAGTGCAACGGCAGTTTTACCGGTTTGACGATCACCAATGATCAATTCACGCTGTCCGCGTCCAATCGGAATCATTGCATCGATTGCCTTAATTCCAGTTTGCAAAGGTTCGTTTACAGGCTGTCGGAAGATTACACCTGGTGCTTTACGCTCCAATGGCATTTCATATAACTCCCCCTGTATAGGACCGTTTCCGTCAATGGGCTCTCCCAAAGTATTGATAACGCGGCCAATCATTCCATTACCCACTTTGATAGAAGCGATACTTCCGGTTCTGCGAACAGTATCGCCTTCGTGAATACCTTTGGATTCTCCCATTAGTACGGCCCCTACGTTATCCTCTTCAAGGTTAAGAACCATCCCTTTGAGACCATTCTCAAACTCCAGATACTCGCCAGCCTGTGCCTTTGTCAACCCATAAATACGAGCAACACCATCACCTACAGTCAACACGGTGCCAACTTCTTCTAAATCAGCTTTTGTCTTCGCGCCAGCTAGTTGCTCAATCAAAATAGCTGATACTTCTTCTGGTCTTATGTCTGCCATACTTAGGAATATTATTACTTATTAAGTAGTTGTGTATTATTATTAAAATTTAACTGAAGGACCTTCAGTTTGTGCTTGATCGAAGAATCTATTTGCTGACTTCCGACATTTAATATGAATCCGCCAATAATCCCGGGATCAACTTTTTCGGTCAAATCTACTTTCGCTCTGCCGATCACCTTCTTAGCAACGCCAAGAATTTCTTCACGCAATTCATTATCTAACGGTACGGCTGTCACTACTGACGCTTTACCTATACTCATATGCTCATTGTAAGCATTATGAAATTCCTTCGCTATCTGAGGAAGTACTTCTTCGCGGTTTTTTTCTGTGATAATCCGGAAGAATGACATGGTTAGATTGTTAAACCGATCCTGAAATAATGCGTTTAAAACATTTTTCTTTTTGTCGTGCTTCACTATTGGGCTTCTCAATACGTTGAGAAGCGGACGATTTTCCGACAGCACTCTATCAAAGGATTGCATGTCGGCATGTACCTCTTCCAGTACACCTTTTGTTACCGCCAGATTAAGCAGTGACTTGACATAACGCGAAACGGCTTTGGTGTCTGTCATTGCTTAATTCAATTTTAAATCTTTGATATACTCTTGTGTGAGATTTTTTTGCGCTTGGTCGTCAACCAGATTTTTTTGTAAAATTTTCGCAGCGATTTCTAGCGAGAGATTAGCCACTAAGGCTTTCACCTCTTTCATTGCATTTACTTTCTCTGCATTGATTGCAGCACGTGCATCTTCGATGATCCGGTCGGCAGACTTTTTCGCATCAGCCTGCGCTTCATCCTTCATGCGATTTGCTGCGTCACGCGCATCCCTTAACATTTTTTCGCGTTCTTCCCGGGCAAGCTTTAACAGGTTTTCATTGTCAGCCTTAAGCCTCGACATTTCGAGTCTGGCCTTTTCGGCGGTATCAAGAGCCTGTTGTATAGATTGCTCCCGGTCCTTCAACGAATTTATAATAGGCTTCCAGGCAAGTTTTGCCAAAAGAAAAAACAACAATAGGAATACTATGAGTTGCCAGATGATCAGGCCAGTGCCCGGTGTAAGAAGTTCCATATCGAATGAATATCTTGTATAGTTTCAAATAATAAAGAAACTTGCCCGGCCCATCGCCATAGGCAAG
>DASQTN010000368.1:0-2891 GCA_035641895.1 Chryseolinea sp.
CGCCGCCAATAGCGATCAGGGCGTCAATGCCTTCGTCCTTCAAATGCTTGAAAGCTTTGACCCGGCCTTCGGGTGTTCTGAATTCTTCACTACGCGCGGTTTTCAGAATAGTGCCACCCCGTTGCAGAATATTACCCACGGATCGCGCGCCAAGCTTAACGATGTCACCTTCAATCATCCCTTCATAGCCCCGCATGATTCCAAGGCATTCTTTCTTATAGTAGGCGCAAGCGCGCACTACGGCACGGATAGCTGCATTCATTCCTGGGGCATCCCCGCCGGATGTAAAGACCCCAATTCTCGAAATTTTATTGTCCATTAATGTCTAAAATCCAACAAAAATAACGGTCGCAACGTACTTTGCAACACACTATTCAATCAATTGAATTTCAAACGTTTGAAATAATTGATTACGCCGTTTGTAGAAGAGTCATGCGACGTCGTTTCTTCCGGTGACTTTAGTTCTTCGAGGATTTTTTTTGCAAGAACTTTTCCAAGTTCTACACCCCACTGATCAAAACTAAAGATGTTCCAGATCACGCCCTGAACAAAAATTTTGTGTTCATATAAAGCAATCAGACTTCCTAACGTGCGCGGTGTGAGAAGTTTGAACATGATGCTGTTGCTCGGCTTGTTTCCTTCGAAGATTCTAAAGGAAGTGTGCCATTTAACTGCATTCTCATCCATGCCAGCAGCTCTTAATTCGGCCTCTACTTCTTCGGCCGTTTTTCCTTTCATTAACGCTTCCGTCTGCGCGAAGAAATTTGAAAGTAACTTATCGTGATGATCTCCAATAGCATTTTGACTTACCGCAGGTGCTATGAAATCACAGGGTATTAGCTTAGTGCCCTGGTGAATAAGTTGATAAAAAGCGTGTTGACCGTTCGTACCTGGCTCTCCCCAGATAATAGGACCAGTCTGATATAAAACTGGCCTGCCGTCACGGTCAATGGACTTTCCATTGCTCTCCATGTTTCCTTGCTGAAAGTAAGCTGCAAAGCGATGAAGGTATTGGTCGTAAGGTAGGATAGCTTCTGATGCCGCACCAAAAAAATTGTTATACCAGATACCAATGAGCGCGAGAATTACCGGAATATTTTTTTCAAAAGGCTCATTCTTAAAATGCATGTCCATCGCGTGAGCACCTTCCAAAAGTTTTTGGAAATTTTCAAATCCAATCGTGCACGAAATTGATAGACCGACAGAAGACCATAGGGAATAACGTCCACCAACCCAATCCCAAAACACGAACATGTTTTGAGCATCGATTCCAAATTTCGTCACTTCCTGCTGATTGGTCGATACAGCAACAAAGTGCTTTGCTACTTCCCCTTTTCCGTTGGTTTTCTCAAGAAACCATGAACGGGCTGATTCAGCATTTGTCATCGTCTCTTGCGTCGTAAAAGTTTTCGAGGCGATGATAAAAAGCGTTGTCTCTGGATCAAGCTTCTTCATAGTCTCCACGATGTGGGTACCGTCCACGTTAGAGACAAAATGAGGTGTTATGGTTTGCCAATAAGGCTTCAATGCTTCCGTGACCATATATGGTCCCAGATCTGATCCGCCAATCCCTATGTTGACGATATCTGTTATTGTTTTACCGGTAAAACCTTTCCACTTTCCCTGAATCAGATTATCAGAAAAGGTTTTTATTTGATCTAAGACTCGGTTCACCTCCGGCATTATATCGTTTGAGTCAACAAGGATCGGCGTGTTTGATCGATTTCTTAACGCAACGTGAAGTACTGATCTTCTTTCCGTCTGATTGATTTTGCCTCCATTGAACATGTCTAAGATTGCGTCCCTTACGCCGACCTCTTCAGCCAGCGCCACAAGGTCTTTCAGCGTTTCGTCAATGATGAGATTCTTGGAATAGTCCACCAATATATCTTCGAAGACAAGGTGCATTTTAGAAAAACGCTTTGGGTCTTCTTCAAACAACTCACGCATAGTAGTTGCCTGCATTGAGAGAAATTGGACTTCGAGACGTCGCCAGGCGGCGGTTTCGGTAGGGTTATGGGTCGGTAACATAGATTTCAGATAATGGCGTGAAGATAGGTTTTGGCGTTATTCAGTGCCAAGAATAAAGAAGGTTTATTGCGCTATTGATTTATATCGGCCTAAGAGCTTACTTTAAGCTTTTTTACGGTATACATGCCACTGAATCCACGCTAACACCATTAAACATGGTAAAGGTTTACCAGACCCTCATTTTTTGTGTATTTGCCTTTATTATCCACCAAAACAGCCAGGCGCAAAAGCTTTACTTTTCCGACAATGGCGTCATTAAACGGATCAACCTCGATGGCACCGGAGTTGAGACTATTGTTCCAGCTGGTGGCAATTACATCGCGGTAGATGGTTACCAAAATCTCTTGTTTCATAACGACGGTCAGGAGACATATCGTACTAAGCTTGACGGAACATCTCCGGAATTAATAACCGATGATGGTGCCATGGCGGGATACAATAATTTCGCTGCCATACCCGATTATGAGGCCCTGATTTATTGCGGTATCCCCGATGACATGGATGATCTATGGTATGGAAGTTACTATGACGATCCTGGTACGCAACCAACCAGAATTAATAACGGCATCGACATGCCGGGTGACGAGGAGTATCTCGACATCGCCTACAATCCGAGCGAGGAAAAAATATATTTCACAGGATATGATGGTTGGATATATTCGTCTTTTCAGGACGGGACCGTAGCAAACCCGATTATTACTTCCGGTGCATACGGCGCAATTGGAGTGGATTACGCAAATAACAAGGTCTATTGGGTGCGCGAGAATGCAGGCAATTATGACATTATGTATGCGAACCTGAACGGGACTACACAATTGCCGGTATTATTAAATGGAAATAACGAGATCGTCAGTTTGGAT
>DASQTN010000369.1:0-4303 GCA_035641895.1 Chryseolinea sp.
CCTTGTTTTATTTTAATTCAGCGCCAGCACACACAACCTATCCCACCAGAAAAATTATTTTGCAGGAAGCTGAAACGGTAGAATTGGGGTCACTAGAAAGTTCCAATCAGAGGGTTATAAGAAAACTAATGGTAAACAGCGTGTTGCCTACCTGCCAACTGCAAATGGGACTTACCGAATTAAAAAAAGGAAATGTCTGGAATACTATGCCACCCCATGTTCACGACCGTCGAATGGAAGCTTATTTTTACTTCAACGTAGCAGACGCCCAGGTGGTGTGTCACTTCATGGGTGAACCTCAGCAAACCCGCCATCTGTTCGTTAAAAATAACGAGGCGGTAATCTCGCCACCCTGGTCTATTCATAGTGGTGTGGGCACCAGCAACTATTCTTTTATTTGGGGAATGGCCGGAGAGAATTTAGACTATGGTGACATGGATGCAGTAACGCCCCTGGAATTGAGATGATTAGTTTTATATGGATGGGGAAGAACTTTCCTTTGAAAGGGCGCGACAAATAATAATCTGTATTGTCTTTCTACGGACATGAAAAAGAAATACACCATACACGATATAGCTAAAAAATTAAATATTACTGCGTCAACGGTGTCGAGAGCGTTGAACGATCACCCTCGTATCAGTGAGGCCACTAAAAAGGCCGTACAAAGGGCGGCAGTAAAACTCAATTATCAGCCTAATAATATTGCCGCCGCGTTACGAAATGGAAAAAGCAATATCATCGGCATTATCGTACCTACCGTTGACCGAAATTTTTTCGCGTCAATTGTTCGCGGCATAGAAGAAATCGCCAACGCGTCCCGATATAATGTGATGATTTGCCAAACGTATGATAACTATGAAAAAGAAGTAGCAACCGTGGAAGCGCTTTTAAATGCGCGGGTTGATGGTATCATCGCTTCACATGCCAAGGAGACAAAAGACTTTGAACATTTTCTAAAGGTGAAGGAAAAGGGAATCCCCGTGATTCTGTTTGATCGATTCAATGACGAGCTAGAAGTGAGTCAAGTCGTTAGCGATGATTTTCTCGGCGCATATAAAGCCACTGAACATCTTATCCAGCAAGGCTGTAAACGAATTGCACATTTCACAAATATGCTGAAAATAAGTATCTACAAAGAGAGACTCAGAGGCTATGTGGAAGCATTACAAGCGCATGGATTTACTTACGATGAATCGCTGGTAGTCGAAAGTAATTTACAATTGGAGGATGGGCGGGAAAGCATGCAAAAATTACTTGCGCTTCCTCAGATGCCCGACGGCATTTTTTCTGCGAGCGCCTATGGAGTTATGGGGGCATTGCAGGTTTTGAAAGAAAAGGGCATAAAAGTCCCACAGGAAATTGCCCTGATTGGTTTCACCAACGAGCCTTTCTGTTCGTTTTCAGAACCGGCCCTCTCGACCGTCGACCAGCACAACATGCGCATGGGCAATGCTGCCGCGGAAATATTCTTAGAGGAAATTGCTGACGAAGAAAAAAAATTCATTCCTCAAAAAATCGTACTCAAACCAGAACTAATCATTCGGCAGTCGTCACTGCGCAAGAAATCGTAATTGTTATGCTGAAAAAACTCAATCGCAAAAATGCTTCTTCTGAAAAGACACGGGCAGTAAAGATCCTGCAATTCGGAGAAGGAAACTTTCTTAGAGCCTTTGTGGATTGGATGGTTGATATCCTTAATGAAAAAACGGACTTCAACGCGGCCGTTGAAGTGGTTCAACCCATTGCGAAAGGAATGGCTAAAGAATTAAATGTTCAGGATGGCTTATACCATGTTGTGTTAAAGGGGATTCAACAAGGTGAGATCTTTTCTGAAACAAGACTGATAAGCTGCGTAACACATGCCATAAATCCTTATGAAGAATTTCCAACGTTTTTAAAGGCCGCTGAAAATCCTGAACTTAAATTCATTGTCTCCAATACAACAGAGTCGGGAATAGCATTTAATACATCAGATTCTAATCCCAATGCTTTAGCGGAGACGTTCCCGGGCAAAGTCACGCAGCTCTTATTTCATAGGTTCAAATTTTTTAATGGTGATCATGATAAAGGGTTGATTTTACTACCCTGCGAATTGATCGAAAAAAACGGAGAAACGTTAAAGAAGGCCATAGTTGATTACGTGGATCTTTGGAAACTGCCAGCAGCGTTCATGCAATGGATCCATGAAGCAAATATTTTTTGTAATACACTCGTTGATCGCATTGTTCCGGGATTTCCAAGAGATACCATTCAACAAATTCAAGACACCATTGGGTATGAAGACAATTTGGTCGTCCAGGCAGAACCATTCCACCTTTGGGTCATTGAGGGACCAGCCGCCGTACAGCAACATCTTCCCACTGCGAAAGCTGGTCTCGATGTAAAATTCGTAACCGATCTGACACCTTACAGGACACGGAAGGTGAGGATCTTAAATGGCGCTCATACTACCCTTGTGCCTGTAGCTTATTTGGCAGGCTTTAGAACTGTAAAGGATTCCATCGATGACAATGCTATCGGTGCATACATACGCAGCGTTATAACCGAGGAAATCATTCCTACGCTGGACCTTCCTGCCGAAGAACTTAAAAAATTTGCCCACGACGTAATCGAACGTTTTCAAAATCCCTTTATCAAACATGAGTTATTGAGCATTGCGTTGAATTCCATTTCAAAATACAAGGTGAGAGTTTTGCCTTCTGTGTTAGAGTATCACAAACGAACAGGAAAGTTGCCGAGCAATTTATTGTACGCGATGGCTGCCCTTATTCGTTTTTACAAAGGCGAGTGGCAGGGGAATATTATTCCTCTAAATGACGCTCCTGAAATTTTAGATTTTTTCAAAACGGTTTGGCAAAAACAAAATAAAGATGAGATCGCACAAAATGTTTTGGCTAATGAATCCTTTTGGGGACAGGATCTTAACAAGGTAAAAGGATTGCACGAAATGGTTTCCAAGGCGTTGAAACAAATTGAAAGTGGAGTGAAAGTTTTGGCGCCGGAATCTTAGAATTTGAATGCTGCGTTGTTGCCAAAAGGGGTACGTAGAACTAAAAATCGATTTTGTAATCCGACCTTTACTCCATGACATAATCCAGTTATCGCCGGTTTTCGCAATAGCCTGAATTAACAATGACTTATTGACTATTTCTGCTCATTTTATTTTGGCTCAAAAAATTCTGAGCCCACTTTATGCCAATATATTCTCGTAGACTCGGAGAGAACGCCAACGGAGTACATATTAACAATTGGCTCCAGATACTCCATAGGAGCGGTGACTTCGCTTTTAGAACGGCCCTCATGAACGCAAACCTTCCCGAAAGCGCGTACTTTATTGCAGTCCGAAAATATTGCGAGCAAATTTGCGTATTGAAATAAGAGATCAATTTTTTCCGTTTGTATTCGATTGATAATTGTTCAAGAAGGTCTTCGTAAATACTAATCAATTGTCCATAATCGTCACCCTTTTGAGTCAAATAATGTGTTGCTGATGCCTGGTGCTTTCGCACAAAAACAACATTCCTATCAGTTAGTTTAAGATCATTTTTCGTCGTTAGCCTTCGCCACATTTCAAAATCCTGCGCTGTTTTTAAATGGTCGACAAACCCTCCTGTTGAATTAACCGGCACAACTCTTACAGAAACGTTAGAAAGGTTACCTGTAAAATTCCCAAAGAGAAAGAATGCCAATTTTGACTCTGTCGGACGAATGTTTTCAGGGAGGTGATGGTACGCGTACTGCTTTAGTTTGCAATTTCCGGGATCTGGATGGAAACAAATTAATGCTACGCTTGGCAGCGATGAGCTCCACTCGGTAATAACATGCCTCAACCCATCTGGATGAAAATAATCATCAGCACACAAAATGTAGGCAAGCGGCGCCTTTGCCTTTGCAAATAAAAAGTTAAGGTTTCCGGAAATACCGTAATTTTTTTCATGGTAATAAACCTGGATCCGTGAATCGGTTTGTTTAGCGAGATATTCTCTGGTACCATCTGTTGAACCGTTATCTCCTATAAGCATTTCCCAGTTTTGAAAGTCCTGGGTCAAAACTGAAGCAATACATTCTTTAATATAGGGCAGGCCATTCCAAACGGGCGTTATAATGGAAATTGCAGGTACTTCGGACATATTTTCAATTTTATTTGCTGTGCGAAACATCAAACAGAAAACCTTCCTACTTTTTTGATGCAACGACCAATGATTTGGACCATTGCACTAACAAAACTGCCCAAGCTTATCATGGGCGGTTTATAAACTAATTTAACATTTCAACGCTTCATAAATCAAACTTTTTAAAATAA